>JBICIB010000308.1:0-3907 GCA_043101415.1 Planctomycetota bacterium JB042
TGCTCTTCCGATCTTCTCGGGGAGCCGCGAGGCCCTCGACGACGAGGTCGTGAAGCTGACCGAGGTGGAGCAGATCCGCGAGGAGATCGACGCCGCCCTGGGAATCCGCGTGCCGCTGCCGTCCGGCGGCGAGGTGGCGCTCGAGCAGGTGCTCGACAGCAAGCGGATCGTCGACCCGGACCATTACGACCAGTACCTCGCCGCCATGCGGTTCTCGTTCAGCCAGCCGCTGATGCGCGGCGCGGGGCCGGACGCGAACTTCGCCCGGATCCGTCTCGCCCGGGTGAACCGGCGGATCACGCAGGTGCGGACGAAGCTCGCGGCGCTGAGGATCCTGGTCGACGCGGAGAAGGCGTACTGGCGTCTGTACGCCGCGCGGAAGTTCTTCGACGTCCGGGTGGAGCAGTATCGGCTCGCGGCCGAGGGGCTGGAGATGGTCCGTCGCCGCGTCGCCGAGGGGATCACGCCGGAGGTCGAGACCGTGCGGGCCGAGGTGGGCGTCTACCGGAGCCTGGAGAAGCTGATCGTGGCGGAGACCGATTGGCGGCTCCGGCAGCGGGATCTCAAGCGATACCTGGCGAGCGAGGGCTTCCCCCTGGACGGAGAGGAGACGATCGAGGTCGCCACCGACCCGCACCTCGCCGGGCTCGAGGTCGACGCGGAGGCGCTGGTCGAGCAGGCGATCCGGACCCGACCCGAGCTGATCGAGGCCGAGCTCCGCATCGTCCGCGACGGCGTCGACATCGCGTACCGGCAGAACCAGGTGCTCCCGATCGTCAACCTCGACTTCCAGTACGGGGTGCTCGACCGGGACGACTCGTTCGGCTCGGCGTGGGCCTCCCAGTTCGGGTTCGAACACTCGGACTTCTCCGTCGGCCTCTCGTTCGAGGTTCCGCTGACGAACCAGACGCCTCGCGCCGAGCTGCGGCGCGCGATGCTCTCCCGCTCCCTCCAGATGGCGTCGCGGGAGGCGCGGGAGCTGGTGGTCCGGGAGGAGGTCCTCGACATGATCGACGTGATGGACCAGAACTGGCAGCGCATCATCGCGGCCCGTCAGAACGTCATCGTGGCCGGGGTGAACTACGACGCCGAGTCCCGTCAGTTCCGCGAGGGGCTCCGGACGATGCGCGAGGTCCTGGAGGCGCTCTCGGACCTCGGAGAGGCGCGCATCCGCGAGGTCCGGGCGATCGTCGAGTACCAGGTGGCCCAGATCGATCTCGCCTTCGCCTCCGGCACCCTGCTCGGGTACGCCCGCGTCGGCCTCGAGTCCCTCCGCCTGCCGTGACTCCGGGCGGCCGCGGCGCCCGCGATCCGGACCGGATGATGGCGCCACGAGCCCCGCATGAGTTCTTCGACGGACTGCTAGCATCCGGGCCCGATGACACGGTCCGGAGGGACGATGGGCATCCCCGAAATCCTCAATCTGCTCGGCTCGCTCGGCATGTTCCTGGTCGGCATGAAGACGATGAGCGACGCGCTCATGGATCTCGCCGGGAACAAGATGCGCCGGATCATGGCCGGGCTCACGTCGAACCGGTTCTCCGCCGCGCTGACCGGGCTGTTCGTCACCGGGCTGATCCAGTCGTCGTCGGCGACGACGTTGATGGTCGTCAGCTTCGTGAACGCGGGGCTCCTGCGGCTCACGGAGGCGATCGGCGTCATCATGGGCGCCAACATCGGGACGACGATGACCGCGTGGCTGGTCGCCGTGCTCGGCTTCAAGGTGTCGATGATCGACGTCTCGCTGCCGTTGATGATCGTCGGCTTCGTCCTCACCATGCGGGAGAACGAGCGCACGTCGTCGCTGGGCCGCTTCGTGATCGGCTTCGCCCTGCTCTTCATCGGGCTCGAGTTCATGAAGGAGGCCGTTCCCGACCTGGAATCGAACCCGGCGCTCTTCGAGTTCATCGAGAAGCTGTCCGGGTACGGCTTCTGGAGCCTCCTCCTGTTCGCGTTCCTCGGGACGGTGCTCACCCTCGTGCTGCAGTCGTCGAGCGCGACCATGGCGATCACGCTGATCGCGCTCAGCCAGGGGTGGCTGCCGTTCGAGTCCGGGTGCGCCATCGTGCTCGGCGAGAACATCGGCACCACGATCACGGCGAACCTCGCGGCCCTGGTGTCCGGCACGAGCGCGCGCCGGGCCGCCTTCGCCCACCTCCTCTTCAACATCATCGGCGTGGTCTGGGTCCTGGCGCTGTTCGACCCGTTCGTCGGACTCGTCTCGAACCTCTCGATCTCGCTCCAGGGCGCCTCTCCGCTGACGAACCCGGAGGACGGTCCCGTCGGGCTCGCCATGTTCCACACGGTCTTCAACATCGTGAACACGACGCTGCTGCTGGGGTTCGTCCCCCAGTTGGCCCGCCTGGTCACGCGGTTGCTGCGGGAGAAGGAGGGGCCGGTCGAAGAGGTCGCGGGGCCCGTCCACCTGGTCGAGGGCGCCCTGAAGTATCCGCAGACCGCCATCCACGCCGCGCTGAAGGAGACCCGCCGCCTCTACCTGGAGCCGGTCCACGACGCGGTGCTGATGGGGGTGAACGTCTCGGCGGAAGCGCTGGACCGTCTGGACGATTGGGGCGAGGCGGGCGACCTGGCCGCGCTGGTGGCGAGGTCCCGCGAGGTGCGGACCGCCGACTACGAGGAGGTCGTGCGCACGCGGCTCGATCCGATCTACCGCGCGCTGGTCACGTTCTCGACCGAGGTCCACCGGAGGTTCACGCTGGAGCGGCAGGAGGACGTGCGGCTCCGCAGCATCGGGTTCGCGGCCCGGGACTCGCTCCTGATCCTGGGCGACGTCTCGCAGCTGAAGCGCGAGCTGGACCGGTTCCTGAACGACGAGAACGCGGAGGTCCGCGACGCGGTCGACCGACTGCGGGTCGCGCTCCTGGAGTTCCTGCCTCGGGCGAGGGCGATCGACCTCACGCAGGGTCGCGACGCCCTCGAGCGGGACATCGATGCCCTCGAATAGAGTCTCCAGGAGTCTGAGACCCGGTTCACCTCGAGGCTCAACGAGCTGCTCGCCGCCGACGCGATCCCGCCGGACGCCGGCGCCTCCCTCTTCAACGCCGTCCGTCTGGTCCGAGGCATCTGCGCCAAGGTGCTCCGCGCGAAGCGGCACGTCAGCGACGCGGCGGCCGCGTACGACGTGGTCGCGCTCGACCTGGACGACGGCTGACCGGCCGTCTCAGCGGGGGGTGTGGATCAGCTCGGCCGCCCAGGCCGGCAGGTCGTCGGTCGGCGGGGGCGTGTCCGACCAGGGGGAGGGCTGTCGGGCCAGCGCGCGGCCGGCGTCGAACGCGTCCCGCATCTGCGTGGGATCGAACGCGAGCGGGTTCTTGCCGATGTCCACCCCCGTCGGGATCCCGACGTACTTGAAGTCGTAGCCGACGACCATGGTCCCCACGAAGCTGCGGAGCATGGCCGTCTGCATCGACTGGTTCATCATCACGCTGACGGTCGTCGCGGCGACGTCGCCCAGCGCGCGGCGCAACGCCTCGGGCGGGTTCTCCAGCTTGCCGTTGTCGATGATGTAGAGGTTCCCCGGACCGAACAGCGGGGGGCCCGGCCGGTGTTCCCCCGAGAGCCCCGGGATCACGAGGTTCGAGCGGGCCGCGCCGTCCACGAAGAGGTGGCCGTCGATCTCCACCGGCGGGAAGACGATCGGAAAGGCGGACGAGGCGAGCAGGACCTTGCGGTAGAGGTCGAGGTCGCCCGCGACGGCGATGGCCGACATGTTCCAGACCCAGGTCTGGTCGTAATCGACGTTCGTCGTGCCGACGGCCAGCAGCCGATGGTCGGCCGCCGGGGCGGCGACGCGTTCCAGGGTCTCCTCCGTGATCACCTCCGCGACGAGACGATGGAGCGGGTCGGTGTCGAGCAGGGAGTCGGCCCCGAACAGGATGTCGAAGAT
>JBICIB010000309.1:0-4173 GCA_043101415.1 Planctomycetota bacterium JB042
CGAGCCGGTCGATCTCCTCGCGGAGCCCGTCGACGAACCCGCGCACGCGCGGGTCGGCGTACGGATCGGTCCCCGCGGCCATGAACTCGTGGAGCGACCCGACGAGGACGGGGAGCATGCGCGGCGCCGCCTCGCCGTACGTCAGCCGCAGCAGGACCGCCTGGAACTCGACGGTGTGCTCCTTCGCGTGGAGGAGCTCGCCCCGGAACATCCGTTCCTCGCCCAGTCTCGCGGCGAGGGCGTCGACCAGCTCGAGGTCGGTCTCGACCGGTCCGAGCGGGGTCTGGAACGCGGGACGGGTCAGGGTGAAGAGGTCCTCCGCGGCGCAGTGTCCGGTGCCGAGCACGACGACCGTCTCGACCGCGTCGGCCCCGTCGGCCGAGTGACGCAGGCGGTCGTGCACGAGCCGGCACGACGCGCCGCCGAAGCGGAGGTCGATGTGCGGCGCCGCCGCGCCGACGACGCGGCCGGCCGGCGCCGCCCCCTCGAGCGGGCGCGCGTCGAGGGCGCCGTGCCAGGCGCGGAGCGCGTCCGGTTCGACCGGGTACGCGGTCCCGCCGTGCAGGAACGGGCGGTGCTCCGCCTCGCGGTACTCCGCGAGGAGGCCCGACCGGAACGCCCGGAACTCCTCCGAGTCGAGCATCCGCGCCTCGTCGAGCGACCGGACGAGCTGCTCGAGCTGCTCGGGCGGCACCACCTCGCCGGTCGCGTCCTTCAGCGACGCGGCGATCTCCGGCAGGGTGTGGCGGCCGTCGAACCGCTGAAGGAGGAAGACGACGGCCGGGGAGACGACGATCGGGTTCGGCGCCAGGCCGGTCGGGTCGGTCAGCACGAACGAGCGCTGCCCCTGCTGCTCGACCGGCTGGCACTCGACGTACCGGACCTTGGGACGGATCGGGACGGCGGCGGTCATGGTGTCTCTCCCTCCGCCGCCCGTTCGGCGGCGGCGCAGATCGCGCGGAGGAACCGGAGCCCCTGCGCGAACGCGAGGCCCGGCTGCAGATCGGGATCGCTGTCGAGGATCTTCCGCAGGACGAACCCCGCGCCGTCCCCGATCTCGCCCTCGGAGGTGTAGACGACGAGCGCCCCGCCGCCGCTCGGCAGCGCCTGCCAGCACCACCGTCCCCCTTCGAGCACCCCCGCCTCGCCGAAGACGTCGACCCGCCCGTCGGCGGCGAAGACGTACCGCAACGTGTACTCGAGGTTCTGGAACGGCATCTCCAACTCGGCGTCGAACAGGAGCACCTCGTCCCCCCGCTCCCGTACCGCCACGCGCGCCACGCGGTCGACGAACTCGGGGTACCGTTCGACGTCGCGCAACCGCGCCAGCACCTGCGCCGGCGCGGCGGCGGCGTGCCGAGCCAGGACGACCCGCTCCGGCCGGTCGGCGGAGACCGGCGGGAGGAGGAGGGCGACCGCGCGACCGCCGTTCTCCTGGACCATCGCCTCGAGCGCCGCGCTCCGGGCCACGCCGACCGAGCCGTCCGGGACCGTCCCGTCCGGCGCTCCCGAGACGCAGGCCCCGGGCGCGAGGGAGACGACGAGCGAGAGGATCGGCGCCGCCTCGAACCGACGCCGCCGCTTCACGACCCTCCCTCGGGGGCAGGATCCGGCCGCACGGGGATCGGACGTCGGCGGTGGTCGACGGCGACGTACGTGACGTTGGCGCGGGTGACGGAGACCGTCTCGCCCGTGTCCCGGCGTTCGACCTCCACGTCGACGACGACCGTGACGGACGTCCGGCCGACGCGCTCGGTGCACGTGTAGAACGAGACCGTGTCGCCCACGAAGACCGGGGCGAGGAAGACGACCTCGTTCATCGCCTTGGTGACGAAGAGGGAACGCGACGTCTTCCGCGCCTCGATCGCGCCCGCGAGGTCGACGTAGGAGAGGATCGCCCCGCCGAAGATCGTCCCCATCCCGTTCGTCTCGCGCGGCAACATCGAAACGCGGATCGCCGGGATGCGGGGGGATTCTTCCATGGATCACTCCGGAGGGACGTGCACGCCGCTACGTTAGCAGACGGTCGAGGAAGACGATCGGCGCTCCGGGATCGTGGGGTCGGACGCCGAGACGCCGTCCCGGCCGACGGCGCGGGAGGAGACGTGACGAGCTCCGGGGGCGATCGCATGGAAGCACGGGACCTTCTCGACGCGCTCGACGAGCCGGCCGCGCTGCGGTCGGACGACGGCCGCCGGCTCGACGTCAACCGCCGCTTCCTCCGCGAGCTCGCGGCGGACGGCGCCTCGCGCGAGGACGTCCTCGACCCGTCGCGGCGGCCCGAACTGGTCGACGACTCGGTCCTCGGGCCGCTCCAAGAGATCCGACCCGGGGTCGCGCTGCGGATCCGGGGCGTCGCCGTCTGGCGCCCGGGGACCGCCGAGCACCGCCGGGTCGACCTGATCGCCACGCCGGTGCCCGGCGCCGGGGCGACCCTCGTCCGGTTCGCCCCCGGCGGCCCGGCCTCGCGCGCGGCGATCGCCGACGAACGACAGAGCCGCCGGGCCGTCGTCGGCGCCCTCGCCGCGGGGGTGGCGCACGACATCAACAACCAGCTCGCCGCCTCGATGAACATCGCCCTGCTGCTCGCCGAGGAGTTGGGCGAGGGCTCCGCCCACGCGGACGCGCTCGAGATCCTCGTCGGCTCGTCGCGCGAGGCGGCGGAACTCTCGCGCCGCCTCCTCCGCCTCGTCGGGCGGGTCGAGGCCGGCCTGGAGGAGATCCCGCTCGGACCGCGGGTCGAGGAGATCCTCCTCCTCCTCCGCCACGAGCTCCCGCCCTCGGACCGGCTGAGGATCGAGGTCGAACCGGAGGGTCCGACGATCGTCGCGGACCCGGCGCGCGTCGAGCACCTGATCGCCCTCCTCGCCCTGCCGAGCGCGGAGGCGGTCGACGAGGTCGGCTCGCTCGAGGTCCGCGTGGGCCGCGACGGAACGGACGCGCTGCTCGAGATCGCCGTCCGGACCTCCTCCCCCCCCGCTCCGGACGATCTCCTGTCGCCGTGGACGCGGCGGCTCGCCACGGAGCTCGGCGGTTCCGCCGCCGCCGAGCCGGCGGACGACGGGACGGTCGTGCGAGTCCGGTTCGTCGAAGGGTCGGGGGCCGACCCGCGCGGCGACTGAAACGCGCTGGAAAGGCCGGGCCCCGGAACGCAGAATCGGCGTCATGGCCCGCGCGCTCCGCATCGACAAGAAGATCGTCCTCTCGGCTCCGCTCGACCGCGTCTGGGAGTCGATCTCGACCGCGAAGGGGCTCGCCGCCTGGTTCGCGGACCGCGTGTCCGCGGACGTCGCCGAGGGCGAGTTCGTCGACTTCGGCTGGGGAGAGGGGCCGACCGCCCACCGCAGCCGGGCCGTCGTGCTGCGGGTCCACGACCGGAAGATGGTCATGCTGCGGTGGGAGGACACGAGCTCCCACTCGCGCGACGACTACTTCTCGCTCAGCGTCAAGTCGACCCGGAAGGGGACCGAGGTGACCGTCGTCGACTTCGCGACGAAGGACACGCGCGACGAGGTCGACGAGGTCTGGGACGAGTGCGTGGCGAAGCTGACCGAGGCGCTCGCGTAGCGACCCGAGGTTCGCCCGTCAGCGCTCCGCCCGTCAGACGGTGTCGCCGAGCCGGAGCCCGGTCGCGTCGGCCATCCCTTCGAGACGGGCGCGCAGCCGCTCCCACCGCTTCCGCGCGCTGGCCGGGGTGAGGCCGAGGTCGCGCGCGACCTCCTCGTGCGGCAGGTCCTCCAGCCCGCGCAGCAGCAGGAGGCGACGGTCCTCCTCGTCGAGCTCGCGCGCGACGTCGAGGAAGCGCGTGAACTCCTCCCGCCGCGCGAGGCGCCGGCTGATCGCCGTCGCGTCGTCGGGGACGCGGTCGAGGAAGCGCGAGCCCTCGTCGAGCGCCGGCGCCCGCGCCACCGTCGGACCGCGGGCGAGCTCGAACAGGGCGGCCTGCAGGACGTGGTGGGCGATCCCGAAGGCCCAGGCGCGGAACGGCCCCTTCGCCGGGTCGAAGCGATCGATCCCGAGGAAGGCGCGGCAGCAGACCTCCTGGACGAGATCGTCGGGGTCGAGCCGCGGCCGGAGCGGCGCCGGCACGCGCAGCGACGCCCACGCGAACACGGCGGGCGCCACCTCGGCCCACCGCGCGGAGAACCGGGCCGCCCCCAGATCGGACGAGCA
>JBICIB010000310.1:0-5841 GCA_043101415.1 Planctomycetota bacterium JB042
GCCAGGGCGGTCTGGAACGTCTCGACGAGGTTCTCGAACGTCGCCGCGGTCCGGAGCCCCTCGATCCGCAGCAGCGACGTCTGCCGCTTCGCCTCGGCTTGCGCGAGCGCGAGCCGCTGGGCAGGGGTGACCGCTTCCCCGAGGCCGTCGCGGACGTCGCCGACCGCGGTGAGGAGCGAGGCGATGCCGAGCTCGCTCTGCTCGATCTCGGAGTTGAACCGGATCGCGCCGCGGACCAGGTCTCGGAAGAGCTGGATGATGGCCCGCGCCGCGGTGAACGCCGCGAGGATCCCGAACAGCCGTCGGAAGGTGAACGAGATCCGATTCGCGACCCCCTCCGTCAGACCCAGTTCGCGGCGGAGCTGCTGGAGCCGGCGGTTCCCTTCGGCGGCGCGGCGGAACTCGAGTTCGTCCTGGAGGGACGAGATCTTCTTCCGCACGCGCTCGGCGGCCCGCTCCTGGGACGTGAGTTCGGGCTTGAGCGGCTGACCTCGCGAGTCGAACCCTCGTCGGGCGAGCTCGGCGTTGACCTGAAGGTTCCTCTCGGCCGCGGCGATGCGCCGGAGAGCCTCGGCCTCGGCGTTGAACTCCTTGGTCCGCTTCTGCGTGAGCTGTATGCCTCGCTCTTCGGCGATCTGCCGGAGGAGTTCGTCCTCCTTCCGCCTCTCGACCAGGCGCTGGAGCCGAAGTTCGACTCGCTCGCGCCGGGAGAGGATGCGCTGCTTCTTTTCGTCGAGGCGGATGCCCCGCTCCTCGGCGAGCTGGCGAGCGATCTCGTCGATCTTCCGCTTCTGGAGCGTCTTCGTCAGCTTCTCCTCCGCCTTCTGGCGGAGCGTCGCGCCGCGGGCGGCACGCTTGAAGATGTCGATGTTGCGCTGGTCGGCGAGGGACCGGGCCTTGATCTCGACGGCGCTCTTGCGCAGCTCCTTGGCGAGCAGGGCTTCCGCGGCGGTGCGGATGTCCGTCGTCTTCTTCGCGGCCTTCGACTGCCTGTTGAGACCGACCGTGGCCTGTGCGGTGGCGCGGGTCTCCTTCTGGACCTCGCGGAGCGAGGCGCCGACCGTCTTCCCGACGCCGGCCAGGGATTCGATGTCTCCCCTGAACCGGCGCCAGGATTCGCGCGACGCCTCGATCTCGCTGCGGAACGCCTCGGTCTTGGACGAGAAGCGGTCCTCGACCAAGATCGTGTAGCGCAGCCCTCCGCGGTCGACGACCATCAGAAGCCCCCGCCGAACCGAGCCACGAAGTCACGAGCCGATCCGGACTTCTTCTGTCCGGTGATCTCGTCGTACCGCTTGAGGTGCTTCTTCATGGTGTCGGAGGTGCCCTGTGCCGCGATCATCTGGGTCCAGGCCTCGTCGATCCTCTCGCGGTACTTCGCCTTCAGCGTCGCGGCGAGCATCGAGTTGATGCTCGGGATCGACATGTCGAGGACGGTGTCCTCGCTCCAGCCCCATCCCACGAGAGAAACGATCGCGTCCTGTAGGTTCAGCCAGTGCTCTCCGTCGTGGAGGGAGAAGCCTCCTCGCTGTCCGTCGTCTCCTCCGCTCCGTCGTTCCGGGCCACCGAGCTGCGGACCATCTCGATGACCTTCTGCGCCAAAGGGGAGGAGCGCATGTTCGCCTTCGCGAGGCCGGAGAGCATCAGGCCGAGCGTGGTGATGGGGGTGTGGTCCATGAAGAACCGGACGTCCTCGTCGGTCGGCTCCCGCGGGAAGCCCTCGTCCCGCATCGAGTCGAGAAGCATCCGCCCGATGACGTTCTGGTTCGCCTCCTCGGTGACCGACTCGATCAGGTCGGTGATGGCCGCCTCGCGGCGCGAGTCGCGGTGCTTCGCGAGCTCGGTGTCGATGGCCTCGGAGATCGACTCCCGGCCCCCGTCGAACTCGCGGAACACGGACTTCGTGTCGTGCTCGTTCTTCGCCAGGAGGATGTCGAGGGCGGTCGCGATCGGGCGCGCGAGCTTCCGGATCCGGAAGGCGCACCGCGCGGAGATCGGGTAGAAGTGGACCTCGCGCCCGTCGATCTCGACGGATTCGTAGGTCGGCGAGAGGAAGAGGTAACTCTCTTTCCAGCTGCTGCTGCCCATGGGTCTGCCTTTCGAGAAGAGGTGAAGGAGAGGTGCGAGGGCTCCCTTGTCCCTCGCACCTTCCTGAGAGGGATCAGGCGTCCGCGTGCGTGCGGATCGTCAGGGTCGGCGAGTCCGGGTCGGCGAGCACGTTGCGCTCGGCCACGCCCGTCAGCCCCATCGTGGTGAACTCGTCGCCGATCAGCGAGAAGTCACCGTCGGCCTTGAGCGAGACCTGGTGGAACTGATACTCGGACTGGTGATCGCCGTCGGACGGGTTCTCGCTCACGAACTTCAGCGCACCGGCCACGTTCGTCTGCGTGAGAGCCTTGACCTCGTCCACGTCCTTCGCGGTCGCGTCGGCCGTGTAGTCGAACCCGACCGTATCGCCGCCGGCCACGTTCGTCGCCGTGGTGAGCAGGAAGATCCGGCCCATCTTCGCGTCGAGCGTGAAGTCGGTGTCCTTGACGAGGGGCGTCGGCGTGCCGAGCGGGTCCTCCTCGACGGTGAGCTTCGTGTCGTCGATGTCGTAGAGCCGGTTGCCGTCGTTGTCGGCGAGGTCGTACCACCGACCGAGCACGGCGCTCGTGGTGAGGATCTCCGCGTCCTGCGTCGACTTCGCGGCGTTGGTGTGCGTCCCGGTCTCGCCCGAGAAGAAGAGCGCGACGTTCTCGAAGTTCAGCTCGTCGAGGGTGAGCGCGAGGTTCACCTTCTGCGAGATGACGACCTCCTTGTCGACGGTCTTCAGGCCCTCCTGCGAGGACTGATGCTCGAGCGTCTCGACCTCGACCGAGATGTTGAACTCGGGAGCGTTGCCGAGGAAGCGGTAGCCGCTCGCGTCGGGGAGGCCCGTGCTCGGGTCGATTCCCGCGAAGTAGACCTTGCCTCGACCGAGGTTGTAGTCCGCGGTGTTCGCCTGGCCCGTCAGGTTCTTGCCGGCCATGAGTGATTCTCCTTGGTCAGATCAGATCGGGCCGAGGCTGGCCTCGAAGACGAACGTCGCCTGCGTGCCCTTGGAAGGTGACTGCCGCGTCGGGTGCTTGTAGGCCGACGAGACGAGGTTCAGAGTGACCTGCGGCAGACCGTTCGCCGGGTCGGCGGCGACGCGCAGGGGCGGCTCGTTCAGCGCCTTCTCGAACTCGAGGAGGCTGACGGTGCCGTTGTGGAATCCGACGATCAGCTCCCAGCGCCACCTCGAGCGGCTGCGCAGGAGCGTCTGTCGGTTGCGCTGCGGGACCGAGAACTCCGCGGAGATCTCGTTCGCGAGCGCCTCGGCCGGCGTGACGGAGGACTCGGTGTCGACCGTCGCCAGCTTCGTGTCCGGGTCGAACGTGACCGGGCGGAACGTGCCGCCGAGGGCCGCGCCGACGAGCGCGTCGTGGACGCTCTTGTAGAGCTGCGAGGTCACAGGACGATCCCCGCGCTCGAGCCCGGCAGCTTCTGCTGGGGCGTGTACGGCGGATCCGGCTCGAGCGTCGTCGCTCGGACGGACGTCTCGGCCCCGATGCTCTCGTCGCCGCGGAGGAGCTCGAGGTCCTCCTGGACCTTTCGCCAGAGCCGGCGGCGCTTGTCGTCGAGCGTCGCGGTCGACTCGCCTCGGAAGAGACCCTCCTCGTTCCAGACCTGTTCGGCGTCGCCGGAGGAGTCGAGGAAGAGGGAGGGGAGGGTGTCCATCAGGACGATCCGGACCCACGTCGTTTCGACGGTGTTCCCGAGCGCGCGAAGGACCTCCTCGTTGGTCGACGGCTCCTCGTTGAAAGCCGTCTCGCGGATCGTGTCGATCCGGGACTTGGTCAGCTCGCGAATGAGGCCGAGCCGGACCTCGAGGATGGCAGAGTTGAGGATGGCGCCCGCGTCCGCGTCGGAGGCGATGCCGTTGAGCCGGAGTTCGGCCTTCAGCGTTTCGAGGTCCTCTACGAAGAGGGGCGGAGTGGGCGCCATCCTCGGTGTCCTCTGTCAGCCGCCCGTCGGGGCGACGTACTCGTGGGAGAGCTGGACGACGGCCTCCTCGACGGTGTCGAAGGGCTCGATGTCCGGGTCGCGCTCGCGCACCAGGAGGTTGAGCTGCTCGAGCGACAGGCCGGTCAGGCCGTCGGGGTCGAGGCCCCACTTCTGGAACGGGGGCGCGTCCCTCTGCCCCGGCGGCCGATCGTCCTGCGGCGGTCGCGGGTCCTCCGGCGGCCGATCGTCCTCGTCGAAGACGGACGGGCCGGAGCTGGCTTCCACGGCGAACCCGGAGCGGACGTACTCGCGCGCCAGGTCGCGCGACACGCGGTCGAGCGGGACGGTCTGGCCCTCCGTGATCTGGGAGCGGTCGGGGAGCAGGATGCTGCGTCCCTTGGCGACGATGAGCTTCATGGTCCTCTTTCCTTTCGAGTGGGGGAGGGCGAGGAGAGGGGCCGTCAAGCCCCTCTCCTGTCACTCCGACGCGGCCTAGCCGCTGATGACCTTCATCGAGACCATCGAGCCCGGGCGCCGCGGGACCGGCAGCGGGCGCGTGTGGAGCAGCGCCACGCGGACCGACGGGTCCTTCTCGACCCACGACTTCGCGAAGCGCGAGGTCGCGAGCAGTCCGGACTCGAACGCCTCCCAGTCGGGGATGGCGCCGTAGTAGATGACGTTGTCCGCGGCCGGGGACGCCGTGAGGAACTCGACGTACTTGTCGCGGATCATCTTCGCCGTGGACCCGTCGGACATCGTCACGGTCCGCGGGTACATCCAGCAGCGGAGCCCCCCGAAGAAGCCGAGGAAGATCGCCCCGTCGTCGCGGAACTGCTCGTTGAACGAGATCGCGCCCGCGGCGACGTTGCGGTTGTCGAGGAGCGACCGGACCTCGGAGGCCTGGAGGAACTCCGTCGCCGCCGTCTCCGACATCACGCAGTCGGTCGGGGAGAGCCCGACCTCCTCCGAGATGATCTTCTTGGCGGTCATGAAGTCCTGCTCGATCTCCGGCGCCGACTGGTCCCAGAACTTGGTCAGGATGACCGTGTTCCCGGACGGCTTCGGGAAGGTGATCGTGTAGGCCTCCTCCTCGTCGACCTCGTACGACACGGTGCCGGTGATCGCCTGCGCGACGAGCCACTCCTCGGCGTTCGTCGCGAGGTCGGACATGCGCGCCATGTCGCGGGCGATGTGCTGCTGGATCGCCGAGGACTGCTCCTGCCCCGTCGGGAAGACCGACGTGCCGGGACGCCGCGTGAAGAACGCCGAGCTCGGCGTGAACGGCCGCTTGATGCGGATGTTCGGCGCCTCGATCGCGTGGAACTTCTCGCCGAGCCCTTCGACCATGATGGCCTGGCCGTTCTTCTTGACGAACGGGGCCATCTCGCGGTCGCCGGTCAGGATGCCGACCTCGATGGTCTCGGTCTCGAGGTTGACGGTCTGCCCGAAGAGCAGGCGGCGGAGAAACTGGTTGGGGGACTTGATCTCGTTGACCGTCGCGGTGAGCGACTGCCAGGTGAGTTCGGGGATGGTCGGTGCCATTCTCGTGCTCCTTGTGTGTCAGTCGCTGGCGTTACTGGACGCCCGCGATGCCCTCGACGTCGATGCCCTTCTCGCGGAGCGTCGCCGCCTTGAGGGCCGCGTCGAGGTCGGCCTGGTCCTCTCCCGTCGGGAGAGCGACGTCGGCCGCGTGGATCGAGCCGCGGATCATCACGTTGCCGAGGACGTCGTCGGTCTCGTCGGTCACGACGCCGTCCGGGTAGACGAAGCCGCTGATGGTGCCGGTGCCGTTCGCGCCGCCGTCCGTCCAGACGACCCACTTCCCGGTCGTCG
>JBICIB010000311.1:0-2782 GCA_043101415.1 Planctomycetota bacterium JB042
CGGGAGGCGGAGGCGCGGGAACTCGAGGTTCTCGCCGTCGAGCGCCGGCCGGACCCCGGTCCGGAACTCCGGCTCGGGCGCCTCGGCGTGGAGCGCGCCGACGAGCGCGTCCGCGGAGAGCCTGGGCGGAGCGCTCCGGTCGACGAGCTCGGACGGGCCGGCGAGCCGGATGGCCCAGACGTCGAGCGCGGAGGCGGCGAACCCGGACGCGGCGTCGAACGACGGGAGCGCGCCGCCGCCGAGGTCGTCCGAGACGAGCGACCCGACCGTCAGCCGTTCGGCGAGCGTCCCGTCCGGCGCGCCGACCGCCTCGACGTGCGTGACGACCGCGGGATGGCGCGGCGGCCCGAACGCGAGCGTCACGCCGTTGCCGACCTCGAGCGCGCCGTTCGAAGGATCGATCGCGACGACCTGGAGGTGCAGCTCGATCTCCGCCGAGAGCGGGAGGACGACCGGCGTCGACGGCCCGTACGGCAGCCCCGGCGCCGTCGACGGGTCGAGGTCCTGGAAGAGCGCGACCGGCGGCACCGTCCCGTGCAGCGCGAACGATCCGCCGGCGTCGAGCCGGAAGAAGGGGGCCGGGCTGCTCGCCACGAGTTCGCCGTCCGCGAGGCCGAGCGCGTTCTCGATCGTCTCCGATCCGATGCCGTCGAAGACGGGATGGACCGGCACGAAGACGGTGTCGACCGCGACCGGCCGGAGGGACCAGCCCGTCCCGCCCGTCGGGTCGACGCCGATCGAGACGTGGATCGCGAACGGGGCGCCGGGGGAGCCGTCGACCGCGATCGACAGCGGCTCGAACGGAGCGAGCGCGACGATCGTCCCGTTCGGACCGGAGACGCCGTTCACGGTGAGCGTCGGCGTGGACGCGGCCGCGACGGGGAACGCCGCGACCGCCGAGAGGAACGTCGCAACGAGGCGAGACAGATGCATGAAAATCCTCCGGCGCGGCGGATGTGCGCGACATCCGCGACCCGTCCCCCTGACTAGTCCGGGCCGGAGGTCGGTAACAGTCCCGCCGCCTCAATCCGCCTCGAAGGCGAACGACAGCGTTTCGGATCCGGAGGCGTCGAGCGTGAACTCGATCCGCTCGCTCTCGGCGCGCCCGACGCGGAGCTCGACCCAGAACGTCCCCGGGTCGAGTCCGAGGACGCGGAACGAGCGCGCGCCGTCGTCGAGCGGGATCGAGCGCGACGCGAAGAGGTTCCCGTCGTAGAACGTCACGCGCAGGACGAGCGGTCCGTTCGCCGCCGCGAGCGCGTGGTCGAGCGTGAACGTGCCGGCGAACGGGACGCCGTCTCCGAGCGCCACCTCCAGCGGCGCCGCGAGTCCGCCGTCCGGGACGTCGACGTCGGCGTGCGCGATCCCGAGGTCGTGCGCCGCCCGCAGCCGGAGCGCGCCGGCCGCGAACGTCCGGAGCGGCGCGATCCCGCGCGCGTCGGTCTCCGCCCACTGCGACCGCGTCCCGTCCTTCCCCCAGACCTGCGCCCCCGCCACCGGCCGCCCGTCCTTGGTGACGCGCACCGGGACCGCGTGCGTCCGGAGCGCGACGTCGACGACGCGCTCGTCCCCCGGCGCGAGCTCGAACCGCTCCTCGAACGCGACGCCCGTCGACGGTCCGTCCTCGAACGATCCGACCAGGCGGCCGGCGCCGGCCGGGAGGTCCGCGAAGGCGAACCGGCCGTCGTCCCCGGCGACGGCGGCCCGGCTCGTCGTCTCCCCGGCCGCGTCCACGACCAGCACCTGCAGCCGGGCCGCGGCCGGCGCGCCGTCGAGCGTCAAGCTCCCGCGGACCCGCGCCGGCGGGCCGTCGTCGCCCGCGAGCTCGACGCGCAGCTCGACCGTCTCCCCGGCCTCGATCTCCAACGTGCCGCGCCGGAGGGGCCGGTCGGTCGGGTCGAGGGCGGCGAGCGCGGCGAGACCGTCGCCCGGGGGGAGCGCGGGCCGCACCTCGTACCGGTAGCGCCCGGCCGGGAGGTGCGGGACGTGGACGTCGCCGCGGGCGTCGCTCGTCGCGAACCACGGCAGCACCTCGTCGAGGACGTGGCGGTCGTCGCCGGCGTACGGGTCGAGGCGGAGGTGCAGCGTGTGCGGTTCGGCCGGCGGGTTGCCGCGCGCCGAGAACCGTGCCGCCAACGCGCCGCCGCCGTCGAGCGCCACGTCGACCGCCCCCGCGTCCGGGTCGACCTCCACGTACGCGACGGCGTACGCCGGGTGCTCCGCGCGGACCGTCCAGCGGTCGCGGTCGTCCGGGGTCGGGCCGAGCCGGGCCCGGCCGTCGGCGTCGGTCCGGGCGGCGAGCAGGGCGGGCCGCTCGGTCGACGAGAACAGCGTGAGGCGCGCGTGCTCGACCGGCCGGCCGGAGCGGCGGTCGATCGCCCGGACGTCGAGAGCGCGCGGCGTCCCGATCCGGACGTCGAGCTCCGTCGTCCCCTCCCGCACGTCGACCGCGCGCGTCACGAGCCCGGTCGCGGCGCTCCGCGCGAGCAGCCGGTACGCCCCGACCGGGACCGCGTCGAAGACGAGGCGGTCCCCGTCGCGGCGAGCCTCCCGCGGGGCGTCGGCGCCGACGACGTGGTCCGTCAGCTCGTCGAGGTCGAGCCACGGCCGCAGCCGGGCCTCGAGGCCGGGGACGGGCGCGCCGTCCGCGTCGCGGAACGTGACCGCCAGCGAACCGGTCGGCGGGAGCGCGATCGAGACCTCGTCGTCGTCCGTCGGGCCGGCGCACGTGAACCGGTCCCCGGACGCGCGTCGCGCCGCGGCGACGACAGATCGGAAGAGC
>JBICIB010000312.1:0-6776 GCA_043101415.1 Planctomycetota bacterium JB042
GAGGAGCGCCCCGGCCGCGATCAGCAGGACCGCGTCCGCCCGGCTCCCGCGCCGGCGGAAAGTCCGCGCGAAAACCGGCTCGACCGTCTTCGAGAAGACGATGCACGCCGCCCCGAACACGAGGGCGGAGACCGCGAACGTGCCGAGCGCGCGGAGCAGCGCCGGCGCCGAGTCCCCGTCCCCGAGCAGCGCCGGCACGAGCGCGATCAGCATCGCGACGAGCGCGACCGAGGAGAGGTCGTCGAGCTCGGCGACGTCGAGCAGCAGGAGCCCGTCGTCCGACCGGGCCGCGCCGCGCTCGCGCCAGACCCCGATCGCGACGCCGACGCTCGTGGCGGAGCACGCGACCGCCGCGAACAGGCTCGGGACGAGCGCGAGGTCGAGGACGTAGCGGGTCGCGGCGTACGCGAGGACCGCGCTCAACGCGACGTTCCCGGCCCAGATCGGCAGCGCTCGCCCGAGCTGGGCCCGCAGTCCGGACGGGTCGCTCTCCACGCCGACCCGGAACAGCAGCACGACGATGCCGACGTTCGCCAGCAGCTCGAACCCCGCGCGCGCGTCGTCGGTCAGGGCGCCCAGCGGCTCGGCGATCGCGGCGACCAGGACGCCGATCAGCAGATATCCGGCGATCGGCGGGACCAGCGAACGCCGGAGCCGCCGGCGGACGAGCACCGTCGAGGCCAGCACGAGGCCGATCAGGAAGACACCGATCGCGGATTCCACCCCGCCGAGCGAACCGACCCGCCCCCCGCGAATCAATCGGTTCCCGTCGTCTCCGTCCCCTCGACGCCCCGCCGGGCATCGGCCAGAATGCCGTCTCCGCCCCGCGAGGAGAGCCGCCGTGAGCAAGACCGAGACCCGCACCAAGGCCGCCGCCGCCCCGACGACGGCCGGCGCCCCCGGCGACTTCCTGTTCCGGACGCCCGCCGCCGCGGCCGACCCGACGATCCACCGGCTGGCCGAGGTCGAGGAGGAGCGCCAGCGCCGGAAGCTGATCCTCATCGCGTCGGAGTCGGTCTGCCCCGAGCCGGTGCGCGAGATCCTCGGCTCGAGCTTCAACAACCTCTATGCCGAGGGGTATCCGTCGTGGCGCCTGACCGAGGCGGAGAACCGACAGTGGGCCGACCTCGTCACGCACCTCGCCTACTTCCGCCGCTACTCCGACCTCCGGTACTACCGCGGCTGCGAGTACGCCGACTTCGTCGAGTCGATCGCCCAGAAGCGGATCAAGGCGCTCTTCGCCACCGACCGGACGCCCGCCGACGCGATCTTCGCGAACGTCCAGCCGCTCTCCGGCGCTGCCGCCAACAACGCGGTCTACCAGGCGCTCGTCCCGCTCGGCGCGTCGGTGGTCGGGATGTCGCTCGTCGAGGGCGGCCACCTCACGCACGGCTCGCCGGCGAACCGGTCGGGGAAGGCGTACTCCGTCCACCACTACGGCGTCAGTCCGAAGACCGGGCGGATCGACTACGACCAGATGGAGAAGCTCTGCCGGGAGCACCGCCCGAAGATGCTGATCGGCGGCGCGTCGGCGTACCCGTTCCACATCGACTGGGACCGGATGCGCGCGATCGCCGACGAGGTCGGGGCGTTCCTGTTCGCGGACGTCGCGCACTACGCTGGCCTGATCGCGGGGAGGCAGTACCCGAACCCGATCGACGTCGCCGACGTCGTGTCGTTCACGACCCACAAGTCGCTCTGCGGGGCGCGCGGCGCGGTGATCCTGACCCGCGACCGCGCGCTGGCGAAGAAGGTCGACACCGCCGTCTTCCCGGGGGAGCAGGGCGGGCCGCACGTCGGGAACATCGCGGCGAAGGCGGTCGCGTTCCACCTCGCGGGGACCGAGACGTTCCGCGCGCTGATGGCGAACGTCGTCGAGAACTCGAAGGCGTTGGCGGCGGGGATCGAGCGGCGGGGCGTCCGCATCGCGTACGGCGGCACCGAGTCCCACCTCTGCCTCGTCGACCTCCGCTCGATCGAGACGAGGACCGGGCGGCCGCTGACCGGCGAGATCGCGGGGCGGCTGCTCGACCTCGCGGGGATCGTCGTCAACAAGAACACCGTCCGCGGCGACCGGAGCGCGGTGCATCCGTCGGCGGTCCGCCTCGGCACGGTCTGGGTGTCGCAGCTCGGGTACGACGCGCGCGACATGGACCGGCTCGCCGAGCTGATCACGACCGTCCTGACCGAGTCCCACCCGTTCCACTACATCGAGGGGGCGACGACCGTCGGCCGGGGGAAGATCGACCTCGACGTCTTCGACGGCGTCCGGCGGGGCGTCGACGAGCTGGTCGAGCGCCGGCTCGGTCCCTCGACCGCGCCGACGTCCGGCTACCCGCACTTCGACGCCGACGCGGCCGCCCCCGCGGCGCCGCCCGAGCCCGCCACGCCGCCCGCGGACGGCGCGGTCGTCGTCGGCGACCCCGGGCTCGGCGTGCTCGAGGTCGAGTCCGAGCGCGCCCACTACTTCATGCAGTCGGTCGGGACCGCCGACGTGTCGACGCTCGGGCCCGGCGACGCGACGCGGACCTTCCTGCTCGACCGGGACGGGCGGCGGATCGGCGACGTCCTCGTGCTGCGGATGGACGAGCGGCTCCCCGGTTGGCGCCGCTACCGGGTGATCACGCACCGGGCCGAGCACGCCCGGGTGCGCCGCTGGTTCCGGGCCCTCTCCGACGGATACGTCCTGTTCGACGACGAGGACGTCTTCCGGAAGCTCGAGGGGCCGGTCATGGTGTCCGACCTCGGCGAGGCGGAGCCGCACGCGGGGCGGGTCGGCGAGTTCGCGATCCGCTCGATCAACGAGGGGGCGCCGCTGCGCGAGGCGCCGGAGTTCCGGCTCGAGGCGGTGGCGCTGCTCGGCGGCGGCGCGGGGGAGGCGTTCGACGCCTCGTTCCCGGCGCCGCTCGCCGTCGGCCGGCACGCGATCGGGCGGATCGGCGAGGTCGAGGTCCAGGCGGTGCGGGAGGCGGACGGCGCGTACGTCCTCCTCGTGCCGGCGGCGCTGAAGGACGACGTCGTGCGGGCGCTCGGCGGCGCGGCGGACGGGGGCGACGAGGCGCACCTCCACGGCTGGCGGGCGGCGGAGAAGCTCCCCGCCGTCGCGAGCGACGTCGAGGCGCCGGACCTCCTCTCGGCACGCCCCGACCTGTTCGGCCGGGAGAAGGTCTACTTCGCTGGCGCGTCGCACCTGCCGGCGCCGGACGGTCCCGAGCGTCGGGCGTGGACCTTCGAGGCCGACCCGCTGCCGCTCCGCCGGACGCCGCTCTGCGACTGGCACCGGGAGCGGGCCGGGAAGACCGCGATCGTCCCGTTCGGCGGCTGGGAGATGCCGGTCCGCTACGGTTCGATCCTCGAGGAGCACGCGGCGGTCCGCGCCGGGGCGGGGCTGTTCGACGTGGCGCACATGGGGGTGCTGGAGGTCCGTGGCGACACGGCCCAGCGGTTCCTCGACGCGGTCACCTCGAACTACGTCGGCTGGCTCCGCGACGGCGAGTGCCAGTACTCGTACCTCCTCGCGCCGGACGGGGAGTGCCTCGACGACATCCTCGTCTACCGCCGCGCGCACGACCGCCTGGTCGTCGTGGTGAACGCGGCGAACGCCGAGAAGGACCTCGCGTGGCTCCGCGCCGCGGCGTCCGGCGAGTTCCGGCTCGACGAGCGCCGCCCGTGGATCCGCGCCGAGGGGCCGCCCGAGATCGTCGACCTCCGCGATCCGTCCCTCGGCGACGAACGTCGCGTCGACGTGGCGCTGCAGGGCCCGCGGTCGCTCGAGGTGCTCGCCGCGGCGGCCGCGAACCCCGCGCTGATCGACGCGCTCCGCGAACGGAAGCGGTTCGAGTTCGTCGAGGGTTCGGTCGACGGGATCGACGCGCTGATCTCGACCACGGGGTACACCGGCGAGAAGGTCGGCTACGAGCTGCTCGTCCACCCCGACCACCTCCCGCAGCTCTGGTCGCTGCTGATCGAGAAGGGGACGCCGCTCGGCCTCGCCCCGTGCGGGCTCGGCGCGCGCGATTCGACGCGGATCGAGGCCGGGTTCCCGCTCTGGGGGCACGAGCTCGCCGGCCCGTACGGCGTGACGCCGATCGAGGCGGGGTACGGCGGGTCGGTGAAGTTCCACAAGCCGTTCTTCGTCGGGCGCGACGCGATGCGCGCGCACGAGGAGACCCGGAGTCGTCAGATCGTCCGGTTCGTCATCGAGGGGAAGGGGCGGATGGCGAGGGACGGCGCGCCGATGGTCGGCGGCGACGGGAAGTACGTCGGCGTCGTGACGAGCTGCACCCAGGTCGGCGACCGCCAGGTCGGCCTCGCGCTCGTCGACCGCCGGTCGGCGGCGCGAGGGACGGAGCTGTTCGTCTACCGCCTGCCGCCGGACCTCGACCGCCAGCCGCCGGCGAAGCGGATGAGCGACCTCGAGGCCGGCGACGCCGTCCTCCTCCCGGCGAAGGCGACGGTCGTCAAGCGGTTCCTGTGACCGCGTGAGGCGACGAGCGCGGCGGGCGGGCCGGACGCTCGGGGTCCGGCGCCGCCCGCGCCGTGATCACTGCGTCACGCCGACCAGCGCGTTCGACGCGGTGTACCCCTGCGGACCCGTCGGGTCGACGATCCAGTACTGGACGTGGATCGGGAAGCCCGGCGCGACGCCGGCCGGGAAGGTCGTCAGGAGGTTCAGCGAGCCGGTCGGCCCGCTCGGGAGGGCGGCGATCACGTTCGGGGACGGGACGAGCGTGCCGCCGAAGAACGGCGCCGAGAGGTTCGTGAACCCGACGATCAGGTTCGCGGTCGCGTTCGGAGCCGCGTTCGTCAGGTTCAGCGAGACGACCGAGCCGCCGGCGAGCGCGCCCGTGCCGACCAGCTTCGGCGCGCCCCCCGCCCCGGCGAGGTCGTGGCCGAGGTTCGCCCAGTCGGGCGACGGGCCGACGTACGAGCGCGTCTCGGCGTCGTCGACGACCGGGCTGGCGGAGCTCATCCCCCCGAAGTGGATCACCCGATCGCCCGACGGATCGTACGCCATCCCGTTGAACCACCGTCCCGGCCCGGTCGTCCCGGTCTGGGTCCAGTCGACGCCGTCCCACTCCCAGGTGTCGGTCAGCGCGGCGCCGGAGCTGTTCCCGCCGTGGAGCACGACCCGGCCGCGCCCCGCGTCCCAGACGAGGCTGAAGTAGTTGCGCGGCGGGGGGAGGGTCGCGGGGTGGAGCTGCGTCCAGGTCGTCCCGTCCCAGGCCCACATGTCGTTGTAGAGGCCGACGCCGGTGGTCGATCCGCCGAGGAGGATCACCTTCCCCGAGTTCGGGTCGTACACCATGCGGTGGCCGGCGCGCCGCGGCGGCTTGACGGCGGGCGTGAGCTGGGTCCAGGCGACGCCGTCGAACGACCACATGTCGTCGAACGCGCCGATCCCGGCGATGAAGTCGTTGAAGTCGTGTCCGCCGGTCAGGAGGACGCTCTGCGTGAGCGGGTCGTACGCCATCCCCGGCCAGTCGCGCCCCGGCGGCGACGACGAGGGCGTCACGTTCGCCCAGCTGCTGCCGTCGAACTCCCAGGTGTCCGGGAGGTAGTTGTTCCCGCTCCATCCGGAGAAGGCGACCGTCACGTTCCGGTTGGCGTCGAACGCCATGCCGTGGCCGGCGCGCGGCGACGGGGAGGGCGACACGTTCACCTGAGTCCAGGCGCTGCTCGAGCCGTCCCAGAGCCAGGAATCCCCGAGAGAGGCGCCGCCGCCGCTCCGCCCGCCGAACAGCAGGACGCGGCCGTTCGGGAGGGTCGCCATCTCGTGGCGGTTGCGGGCGCTCGGGGACGAGGCCGGGGCGAGGAGGGTCCAGGTCTGGGCGAGCGCGAGGTCGGCCGGTCCGGCGAGGAGCAGGACGAGGGCGAGCGAACGACGGGCGGTGAGCATTCTCGATTCTCCGAGCGGTTCTCCGACTCCGATTCTCCGTCGAGCGGGCCGGATCCTTGGCGCTCTATCCTGGGCCGGGTCGTCCGAACCGCCCGGCCGCCCCTCCCCGGCGGCCGCGCCCCGAGGGATCCGATGCTCCGCCCGACCGCCCTCCTCGTCCTCCTGGCGCCGCTCGTCGGCTGCGCCGACTCGTTCCTGCTCCACCCGACCACGGACCCGCGGGCGGTCCCCGCGCGGACCGTCCGTCGGACTATCCCGACCCCGGAGGGAGAACTCGAGGCGTGGGTCCGCGCGTCGCCCGGCGTGGGGGGCGCGGCGCCGGCGGCGTTCGACGTGGAGTTCTGCGGCAACGCGTCGCGCGCCGAGCGGATGGTCGAGCGATGGTCGGAGCGGTGGGGGGATCGCTCGGTCGAGGTCTGGGCCGTGAACTACCCCGGATTCGGAGGGTCGTCGGGCGACGCGTGCCTGCGCCGGTGCGTCCGGGCGGCCGAGGCGGCGTTCGACCACGTGGCGGCGGAGGCCGACGGGAGGCCGGTGTTCGTCGGCGGCAGCAGCCTCGGCTCGACGTTCGCCCTCCATCTGGCGGTCGCGCGCGACGTCGCCGGCGTGCTCGTCCGGAACCCGCCGCCGCTCCGGGAGATGATCCTCTGGAAGCACGGCTGGTGGAACCTCTGGCTGCTCGCGGTCCCCGTGGCGCTGCAGGTGCCGGAGGAGCTCGACGGCGTGGAGAACGCGCGTCGGTCCGAGGCGCCGGCGGTCTTCCTCTCGGCGACCCGCGACGGCGTCGTCCCGCCCGCGTACCAGCGGCGCGTGTTCGACGCCTACGCCGGTCCGACGGAGTGGATCGAGTTCGAGGGCCGCCACTCGACCCGGCTCG
>JBICIB010000313.1:0-4003 GCA_043101415.1 Planctomycetota bacterium JB042
AGACGGACTCTCCGCTCCACCAGCTCGTCGAAGGGTTCCCCGACGTCCAGCACCACAAGACCGACGTCTTCCGCGAACGCGTCGACTACTCGAGGGAGCTGAAGGCCCGCCTCGCCGAGGCGCGCAAGCAGGGCGTCGACGCGGTCCGCGAGGTGCGCGTCGCCCTCGGCTCGCTCGAGGACGAGGACCTCGGCGTGCTCGTCGACCTCTTCCTCTCGTTCCGCGCGGTCGAGGCATGGGACGACATGATCGCGCTCCAGGCGGACATGCCGTCCCCGCTCGGCCGGACGGTGATGATCCGCGAGCAGCTCGGCCTCGCGCTGAACCGCGCCGGCCGGGACGACGAGGCGGAGCGCGTCCTCGAGGAGCTGATCGAGGAGCGCGGCCCCAGCAGCGAGACGTACGGGATCCTCGGCCGCGTCCACAAGGACCGCTGGCAGCGCGCGCGAGAGGCAAGCGACCACGTGGCCGCGCGCGGCCACCTACGGCGCGCCGTCGCCGCCTACCGGGCCGGCTTCGAGGCCGACTGGCGCGACGCCTACCCGGGCGTGAACGCGGTGACGCTGATGGAGGTCCAGGAACCGCCCGACCCGGAGCGCACGAAGCTCGTCCCGGTCGTCCGGTACGCGGTCGAACGACGCGTCGCCTCGGGCCGCCCGGACTACTGGGACCACGCGACCCGGCTCGAGCTCGCCGTCCTCGGCCGCGACGAGGAGGGGGCCGAGGACGCGCTCGCCGACGCGCTCCCGCTCGTGCGCGAGCCGTGGGAGCCGAAGACCACGCTCCGGAACCTGAGGCTGATCCGCGAGGCGCGCGAGCGACGCGGCGACGCCGAGGGGTGGGAGCGGCGGATCGAGGACGAACTCGATCGATGACGCCCCCGCCGAGGCGCGCCGACCACCTCTTCTCCGGCCGGCTGCGCAGCGTGCGCCACGCGCTGGCCGGAATCTCGACGATGCTCCGGACGCAGGCGAACGCTCGGATCCACCTCCTCGCGACGGCGGTCGTGGTCGCGGCGGGCGTCTGGCTCGACCTCGCGGCCGGCGACTGGTGCTGGCTCGTCCTCGCCTTCATGGCGGTCTGGACCGCCGAGGCGCTCAACACGGCGCTCGAGCTCCTCTGCGACGTCGCCTCCCCCGCGTTCCACCCGCTGGTGAAGGACGCGAAGGACGTCGCGGCGGGCGCCGTGCTGCTCGGCGCCGCCGGCGCGGTGGTGATCGGGGTCCTCGTCCTCGGTCCGCCCGTCGTCGCCCGGATCGCCCCCTGACCGGACGGAGAGCCCGCGGCAAGACCTTCACGAGAAACGACTTGGCTCCGGGTCTGCCGCCCCTCACGGGCGCCGGTACAGCCGCACCGCCGGGGTCCGGCCGCCGCGGGCCAGGACGTCGTTCGAGACCGGCTCGGCGCGGTCCCCGGTGAACAGCTTGAACGGGCCGGTCGGATCGACCGGGACCGCGATCGAGTCGAGGACGTAGCCGCCCTCGCGCACGATCCGCTCGGTCTCGACGGCGAGGTACGGATCGGCGTCCGGCGCCTCGAGGTGCGAGGTCGCGATCGAGACGAGGACGATCCACCTCGGGTTCGCGGCGCGGACCTCGGCGATCGCCTCCCGCTGCCGCTCGCCGGAGTCCTCGAACCCGCCGAGGAGGGGGTACGTGATGATGTATCGCGTGGCGCTCTTCCGCCGGGCGTGGAACAGGATCTCCGGCTCGGACCCGAAGACGTAGACGGTGTCGCCGGGGTCCGACCCCTCGCGGATCCGCTCGGCGAGGCTCGGCGCCTCGACGAACGGGTTGACGTCGTGGATCCGCCGCGAGATCCCCGTCGGATCGAGCGCCAGCAGGTCGGCGTTCACGACCCGCGCGGGGACCGCGATCGCCGCCGCCACCGCGAGCGCGGCGACGACGGCCGGGACCCGGAACCGGGCGAGCCGCTCGATCACCGCGACGCCGCCGAGCCCGGCGAGGACCGCGAGCGGCGGCCCGAGCTGCATGAAGTAGTGGGGCCGGAAGTAGAGGCCGACCGCCGCCCCGACCGCGCAGAGGATCAGCCAGCCGACGTGCGACCGCGCCTCGCGCCACCGCACGGCGATCCCGATCGCCGCCAGCGCCCAGATCCCCGCCAGCTCGGGCGCCTGCTTCGCGAGGCCGCGCTCCAGCGCCGCCGCCCCGGCCGACCAGTCGACCGCCTGCGCGTACCGGACGTTGTGGAGGAAGACCGCGTCGAGGAACTCGCGGAAGACCCCCGCGAGCGCGAACGGCAGGACGACCGGGACGCTCGCCACGATCCCTCCGACGAGGAGCCACGACCATCGCCACGTCACGCGCACCAGCACGCCCCGGCGACCGACGCGCCACGCCGCGGCCAGGACGAACAGCAACACCCACGCGACGTGCGTCCCGGCGACCGGCTTGAACCAGCACGCGAGCGCCGCGAACGCTCCGCAGAGGACCCAGTCGCGCGGCCGGTCGTCGCGGTCCGCGCGCCACAGGAAGAGCGCGGACGCCACCATCGGCAGGAGCATGAAGACCTCGGTGTTCGCGACGTGCCCGAACCAGCCGTGCGACGAGACGAGGGCCACGAACGCGAGGGCCGCCCCCGCCGCGCCGACCGGTCCCGCGGTCGGCGCCGCCCTGCGGACCAGGAGGAAGAGGAGCAGCGCCGAGGCCGCCACCCAGACGCCGTGGAGCACGCGCACCGACCGGACCTCCTCGCCTCCGATCGCGAAGGCGGCCCGGTACGCGAGGAAGACGAGCGGCGGCTTCTGGTCGAACGCGTCGCGGTACGGCACGTCGCCGGCCGCCCAGCGCTGTGCGATGTACGCGTACTCCCCCTCGTCGCGCGTGAACGGGACGTCCAGGTACGGCGACCGGAGGAGCTGGAACGCGACCGCCGCCGCGACGAGCAGGAGGAGCGTCGCGAGCGGCGAGCGGGGTCCCGGAGCGAGGGAGTCGGTCTCGGCGGAGCTCATTTGAAACGGCGGATTGTAGGCGGTCCGCCGCTACGATGGCGAGCGACCATGACGAACGACTCGATCACCAAGCTGATCGGCGAGGACGCCGCGAAGCTCCTCGACGACGCGCGCTCGTCACTCACCGAGCTGCAGGAGGTCGCGGCGGCGCTCGACCCGCAGGGAGAGGTCGCGCGCAACGCCCGCCTCGTCCGCGAGCACGTCGACGAGTTCTTCCTCATGGTCGTCATCGGCGAGGTGAAGTCCGGCAAGTCGTCGTTCATCAACTCGCTCCTGAAGGAGAAGGTCCAGGCCGAGGGCCCGCTCCCGCTGACCGACCGGATCTGGGTGCTGAAGCACGGCCCGCAGCCGGTCGAGCGGATCTCCGACGAGTTCGTCTACGAGAAGGAGCACCCGAACGAGCTGCTGAAGCTGTTCCACGTCGTCGACACGCCGGGGACGAACTCGATCGTCCGGAAGCACGCGGAGATCACCGAGTCGTTCATCCCGAAGGCCGACCTCACGATGTTCGTGACGTCGATCGACCGGCCGTTCTCCGAGTCCGAGAAGCAGTTCCTCGACTTCGTCAGCGAGCGGTGGCGGAAGAAGGTCCTGTTCGTCCTGACGAAGACCGACGTCCGCGAGGAGGCGGACGTCCCGACGGTCGTGCAGTACATCAAGGAGAACTGCCGCAAGTTCTACGACTTCGAGCCGCGCGTCTTCCCGGTCTCGGCGAAGCTCGCCGAGCAGGCGCGGCGCGACGGCGACGACGCGCTGCTCGAGAAGAGCGGCATGCCCGAGCTCGAGCGGTTCCTCGCCTCGAACCTCGCCGAGGAGGAGCGCGTCCGCCTCAAGCTGACCAGCCCGGTCGAGGCCGGGCTCGCCCTGCTCGACGACCTGAAGGGCGTGACCTCCGAGCGGCGCGAGCTGCTCGAGCACGACTTCCGCTCCCTCTCCGACCTCGACGCGCAGGTGAAGCAGACCTCGACCGAGCTGAAGGAGCGGTACCACGTCTACGTCGTCCGGATCTACGACCTCCTGCGCGAGTTCGAG
>JBICIB010000314.1:0-9651 GCA_043101415.1 Planctomycetota bacterium JB042
CACCTTCCCCAGGTCGTACGCGCGGATCTTGAAATCCCCCGCGCTCTGCCCCTGCACCACCCATCCCCCCGTCGGCTTGCGCGTCACGCTCTTCACCGTGACGACGAACCGCTTCTTCACGCGGATCCAGTCGCCGACCTTCACCGGCGCGGCGTCGTCGCCGGACGCCGCGGGCCCGGAGCGGCGGGGCTCGAACGACGCGCGAACCGACTCCTCGTCGACGCAGCGGTCGCACGCGCCGCACGGGCGGTCCGCCGGCCAGTCGAGGCCGAAGTACCCGTGGATCGCGCGCTTCCGGCAACCGGTCTCCTGGACGTAGCGGACGACCTCGAGGAGGCGGCGGAGGTCGCGGTCACGCTTGCCCGAGGCGACGACCCGGTCCTCCTCGCCGCGCTCGAGGGGGCGGACGATCGCGAGGTCGCGCCGCTCGAACGACCCGTCGAGGACGCCCTCCGCGGTCAGGAGCGCGAGCGTCGTCTCGACCCGGCCGTCGCTCCGGTTCTTCACCAGCAGCTCGTTCCGGAGGTCGTCGAGCTCGCGCGCGTGGAGCGTCTCCCCCCATCGCGCGAGGACGTCGAACACCCCGCGGACGAACCGCGCGTCCGGGTTCGCCCACTCGACGAACTGACGCTGGATCGAGAGGTGTTCCTCGAGATACAGGAGCTCGCAGTAGGACGGCGCCCCGTCCCGGCCCGCCCGACCGACCTCCTGGAACAGCGACTCGACCGACCCGGGGACCTGCGCGTGGACGACGAACCGGATGTCCGGCTTGTCGACCCCCATGCCGAACGCGTTCGTGGCGAGGACGACCCGATCGTCCGCGCCGAGGAACTCCCGCTGCACCCGTCGTCGCTCCCTCGGGTCGAGGTCGCCGTGGTAGACCAGCACGTCGACCCCGACGCGGAGCAGTCGGTCCTGCAGGTCGCGGAGGTCCTTGATGAGGGCGACGTAGACGATCCCCGGCCCCGCGATCCCGCGGATCGTCGTGACCAATCGGTCGAACCACTCGTCGTCCGCGCCGACCTCCCGCACCGCGAGGTGGAGGTTCGGGCGCTCGATGCCGCCGGCGAAGAGGCGCGCCCCTTCGATGCCGAGCCGCGCCCGGACGTCCGCCTGCGTCTCCGTCGTCGCGGTGGCGGTCAGCGCCACCGTCGGCGGCCCCCCGAGGAGGTCCCGGATCCGGCCGATGCGGCCGTACTCCGGGCGGAAGTCGTGCCCCCAGGCGCTGACGCAGTGCGCCTCGTCGACGGCCAGCAGCGACACCCGCACCCGGCCGATCGCCTCGACGAACTCCGGCTTCCGGAACCGCTCCGGAGTGACGTACAGCAGCTTCACCCGCCCCGCGACGACGTCCGCGACCCGCTTCTCCCGCTCGGCGCGCGTCAGCGAGGAGTTGACGAACGTCGCCGGGAGGCCCCGCCGCCGGAGCGCGTCGACCTGGTCCTGCATCAGCGCGATCAGGGGGGACAGCACGACGGTGACGCCGTCGAGGAGGAGCGCCGGCAGCTGGTAGCAGAGCGACTTCCCCCCGCCGGTCGGGAGGAGGACGAGCGCGTCGCCGCCGGCGAGGAGGTGCTCGATCACCTCCCGCTGAAAGCCGCGGAACTCCTGGTGACCGAACCGCTCGAGGAGCGCGGTCCGGAGCGGGTCGGGCGCGTTCATCGCCGGATCGTACGCGTCGGGTATCTTGACCGTCGTGACGTCTCGACCGTCCCCCGAGATTCCGGCCGTCCTCCGGCGCGGCGGCCCGCCGGTCTTCCCCGACCCGCGGCGCGCGGACGGGGACGGGCTCGTGGCGATCGGCGGCGACCTCTCCGTCGACCGCCTGCGGGCCGCGTACGCGAGCGGGATCTTCCCGTGCTACGGCGACGACACGCCTCCCCTCTGGTGGTCGCCCGATCCGCGCGCGATCCTCGACCCGGACCACGTCCACGTCTCCCGCCGTCTCGCGCGACGCATGCGCCAGGCCCGCCTCCGCGTCACCTGGGACCGGGACCTCCGAGGCGTGATGACCGCGTGCGGCGAACGACGCCGCGACGGCCGTTGGATCCTCCCGGAGATGATCGAGGCGTACGTCCGGCTCCACCGCGCCGGGCACGCGCACTCCGTCGAGGCCTGGGACGGCGATCGCCTCGTCGGCGGCCTGTACGGCGTCCGCGTCGGCGCGCTCTTCGCCGCCGAGAGCATGTTCCACCGCGCGACCGACGCGTCGAAGGTCGCGCTGGTGACCGCGGTCCGGACGCTCTTCGCCGCCGGCGTGGAGTTGTTCGACGTCCAGTACCTGACCGACCACCTCGCCTCGATGGGCGCCTACGAGGTCCCGCGCGAGCGCTACCTCGAGCGGGCGGCCCGCGCCGCGGCGACCCCGCTCGAACCGCGCCTCCCGCGCGGCTGACCCGCGGTCAGCCGTCCGTCGCGAGCATCCGTTCCACGAGACGGCCGAGCGCGGCTCGGTACGCCGCCGGATCCTCCTCGAACACCTTTCCGTGCGAGGCGGCGTCGTCCGCCCAGAACTCCTTCCGCTCCGCCGGGGTCGGGAGCGCGTCGTACACCCGCCGGACCGCGTCCGGAGGGGTCCGGACGTCCCGCCCCGCTGCGACGACCAGGGCGGGGAGGTCCGGGTCGAGCCGGCCCGCGGCGTCGACCGGCCGGACGTCGTCGACGTCGAAGCGGGCGAGGAGCTCGATCGCTCGGAGCGTCAGCCAGCGGTAGGGGCCGGGGAGGCCCATCCTCCGTCCGGCGAGGTTCTCGTACACCTCCTCCAGCTCCGGGATCGCCGCGTCGACCGCGAGCGCGCCGAGCCGCTCGACGTCCGGCGCGGCCAGGAGGACCGCGGCCGACCCGAGCGAGACCCCGTAGAGGAGGAGCGGGACGCCTCCTCGGGTCGCGCGCGCCCGCAGGAACCGGACCGCGGCGAGGACGTCCTCCCGCTCCCGGAGCCCGAACCCGGGCGCGCCTCGCCCGCTCCCGCCGTGGTTCCGCATCTCGAGCATCAGGACGTCGCCGCCGAGCTCGTGCAACCACGCCGCCGGCCGCTCCAGCTCCAGCGCGTTCCGGAACAGCCCGTGCACCAGGACCGCCTGGAACCGCGGCGGCGACTCCCGCGCCTCGACGAGGAACCCTCGGACCTCGAGGCCGTCCGCCGTCGTGAGCCGCACCTCGCGCGCGGCCGCGCGCGCCGCCACCGCGGGCGGAATCGTCGCGCCGCGCCGCTCCGCGTCGAGCGACTCACGGCTCTGGAAGCGCCACTCGCCGTCCGCCGTCACCCTCGGTCCCGCGTATCCCCGCTCGTCTCCTCGCGTCCCCATCCCCCACCGGGCGAGCGACGCGAGCACGAGCGGCGGCAGGAGCACCACGTACGCCGGGACCAGCCAGAGGTGCGCCCGCCCGACGCGCCGCCAGTACGCGTCCGGACACCGGCGCACGAGCCGGAGGACGATCCAGAGGAGCAGCGCCAGGAGGAGCCCGCCCGCGAACGCCACGCCGGCGACCGTCAGGATCACCCGGATCGCGAACGACATCACGCCCCGACCCGGATCACGACCTTGCCGTGGACGTGCCCGGTCTCCTGCTCCCGATGCGCCGCGCCGAGCTCCCCGAGCGGGAAGGTCGCGTGGATCACCGGCCGGAGCCGGTCCGCGAGCAGGAGCCCGCACGCCTCCCGGAGGATGCGTCCGTGGGACTCCGGCCGCCGGCCGGTGACCCCCGGGATCCCCATGAACTCGTAGTGCAGCGACGCGTTCCGGACGAACAGGGTCTCGGCGAGCCGCGGCGACTCGCCGGGGAGGAGGGTGGCGATCCGCCCGTCGACGCCGACGACGTCGAGCGCCTGCTCGAAGACGTCGCCGCCGACGGTGTCGAGCACCACGTCGGCGCCGCCGCCGCACGCGTCGAGCAGCCGGCGGGTCGACGTCGGATCGCGATGATCGACGACCTCCTCCGCGCCGAGCTCGGCGCAGAGGGCGATCGACGCGTCGGTCCCCGCCGTCGTCACCACCCGCGCCCCTCTCTCGCGCGCCAGCTGGATCGCGACGTGGCCGACGCCTCCCGCGCCGCCGAGGACCGCGAGGACCTCGCCCTCGCGGAGCCGGCAGCGGTCGAAGAGCGCCTCCCAGGCGGCGATCACGACCAGCGGGAGCGCGGCGAGCTCGACCGGGTCGACGTGGTCGGCGACCCGGGCCGCGCCTCGCGCGTCGACGCAGACGAACTCGGCGTTCGCGCCGTCGCGGACGAGGCTCGGCGAGGCGACGACGCGATCCCCCTCCTCGAACCCCTCGACCGCCTCCCCCCGCCCCCGCACCACGCCGCAGACGTCGTAGCCGAGCACGAACGGGAACGCCCGCTCGAACCCGAGCCCCGACTCGCGCGTCTTCAGGTCGACGGGGTTCAGTCCGGCCGCGAGCACCTCCAGGAGGAGGTCGTGCGGCCCGGGGGTCGGCTCGGGGAGCGACCGCTCCTCGAGCACCTCGGGGCCGCCGAGGCTCCGGCAGACGATCGCACGCATCGACGCTCCTTCCGGTCGGGACGGGGACGGCCGGATCGTAGTCCGTCTCGTCCGACGCTGGTAGAACGGGATCGCTCGCCTCGCCGCCCCGATCGGACCGCCGATGCCTCTCGCCCTCGTCCCGCTCCTCGCCCTCCTCCCAACGTTCGCCCCGCCGGCCGAACCTCCGGACCGCCTGCGGACCGTCGCCGAGCGGAGCGGCTTCCGCGCGACCTCGCTCCACCGCGACGTCGTCGACCTGCTCGACGCGCTCGAGGCGGTCGACGGCGACGACGGGGTGATGACGCGCCTCTCGCTCGGGACGTCCGTCGAGGGGCGCGACCTGCCGCTGGTGACGCTCGCCGACCCGCCCGCGCGGACCGCCGCCGAGGCGCGCGCCGGCGGCCGGCTGATCGTCTTCGTGCTCGGGAACATCCACGCCGGCGAGGTCTGCGGGAAGGAGGCGCTGCTGATGCTCGCCCGCGAGATCGTGACCGAGCGCGACCGTCCCGACGTCCGCGCCTTGCTCGAGCGGCTCGTCCTCGTCTTCGCCCCGATCTACAACGCCGACGGGAACGAACGCGTCGACGTCTCGAACCGCCCGGGCCAGGTCGGACCGGCGGACGGGATGGGGGTCCGCCCGAACGCGCAGGGGCTCGACCTGAACCGCGACCACGTCAAGCTCGAGTCGCCCGAGGCGCGCGCGCAGGTCCGCTTCCTGACCGACTGGGATCCGGACCTCGTGATCGACACCCACACCACCAACGGGTCGATCCACCGGTTCGTGCTGACGTACGCCGCGCCGCAGAACCCGAGCGCGCACCCGGCCCCTCTCGAGTGGACCCGCGACGTCCTCCTCCCCGCCGTGTCGAAGCGGCTCGAGGCGCGCACCGGCGACCGGACCTTCTTCTACGGGAACCTCGACCGGGCGCGGACGCGCTGGACGACCTACTCGTCTCAGCCGCGCTTCGGCGCGCCGTACCGCGGGCTGCGCGGACATCTGTCGATCCTCTCCGAAGCGTACGCGTACGCGTCGTACGAGGAGCGGGTCCGCGCCACGCTCGAGTTCGTCCGGGAGTGCGCCGCGTACGTCGCCGAGCACGCCGACACGGTCCGCGAGCTCCGCGAGCGGGCGCGGCGGGAGACGGTCTGGAACGCGCTGAAGCTCGCCGGCCGGCTCCCGGTCGGGCTCAGGCACGAGGTCGCCGCGTTCGACGGCACGGTGTCGATCCCCTCCGAGCTCGCGACGCGCGGACCCGACGGCCGCTGGCGGACGTCCGGCGTCCCCGTGACCTGGCTGGTCGCGCACCACGGTCGGTTCGAACCGACGATCACGACGACGCTCCCGCGCGGCTATCTCGTCCCGCCCGGGCTCGACGCGGTGGTCGAGAAGCTGCGGCAGCACGGGATCGTGGTCCGACCCGTCGACGCCGAGAGCGAGGGTCCGCTCGAGGTCGACCGGATCGACGAGATCGCGCGAGACCCGCGCGCCTTCCAGGGGCACCACCTGGTGCGGCTCGAGGTGACGCGACGGACCGAGACGCGGCGGGTCGGGCCCGGCTGGTGGCGGGTCGACCTCGCCCAGCCGCTCGGGACGCTCGCCCTCTACCTCCTCGAGTCCCGCTCCGACGACGGCCTGGTGACCTGGAACCTCCTCGACCCGTGGCTCGAGGCGGGCGCGGACTACCCGATCCTCCGGGACGTCGGCGGGAACTGATTCCATTTCTGGACTCGATCGGCCGATCAGTCTATGATCAGACGATCATGTCCGCGATCCCCAAGCCCCTCCCCCCCGAGCCGGGGCCGACCCCCGAGAAGATCGCCGTCGCGATGAAGGCGTTCTTCCGCGTCGCCTCGCTCTGGGACGTCTCGAACGAGCAGGCCCGCGTCCTCCTCGGCCGCCCGGGCCGGGCCACCTACTTCCTCTGGAAGAAGGGGGAGGTGAGGACGGTGCCGCACGACACCGTGCGGCGGATCAGCTACGTCCTCGGGATCTACAAGGCGCTCCAGATCCTCTTCCCGATCCCGGCGCGGGCCGACGCCTGGCCGAAGGAGCCGAACGACCTGTTCGCCGGACGGAGCGCGCTCGACCGGATGCTCGGAGGGGACGTGACCGACCTCGCGGCGGTCCGCCGCACGCTCGACGCGGTGCGCGGCGGCGGCGCGTGACGGCGCCCCCTCCGGTCCGCCGCGTCCGCTGGGCGAAGACGTACCGCGCCGTCCCCAGCCGCTTCCCCCCCATCCAGCTGTTCGAGCGGATCGGCGACCCGGCCGACTGGGAGGCGCTCGCGGAGATCGAGGGGCTGACCAACGACCGGCTGCGGGACGAGATCGGGGAGATCGCGCTCGTGCCGCCGGACCAGCGCGTCTCCGGCCCCGGCGCCAGCTGGGTGATGGCGTCGTTCACCCACGTCGGCCGTCCCTCGCGCTTCTCCGACGGGAGCTACGGCGTCCACTACGTCGCCCGCCGGAAGGAGACGGCGGTGGCGGAGACGATCCACCACATGGGTCGCTTCTACGCGGCGACGCGGGAGCCCGCGCTCGACGTCGACATGCGGCTGCTGATCGGGCGGGTCGACGCCGCGCTGCACGACCTCCGGGACGCGGCGCCCTCGTGGCGGCCCGCCCTCGACCCGGACGACTACGGCGCGGGGCAGGCGCTCGGACGCGCCCTCCGGGACGCCGGGAGCCTCGGCGTGGTCTACGGCTCGGTGCGCGACGCCGGCGGGGAGTGCATCGGCGCGTTCCTCCCCCGCGCGGTCGTCCCGCCGATCCAGGGGCCGCACCTGCGCTACCACTGGGACGGCGCGCGCATCGACCGGTGGTTCGACTACGGGGACGAGACGTGGACCGCGGTCCCGCCCCCGACCGGCGCGTGACCCGCGGGCGGGGGTCCCTTCGAGCGCGCCGGCCGGGCGCCGGGACCTGCTATCCTCGAAGGGCCGTCCGCGCCGCCATGCCTCTCTCGATGCTCACGTCCCTCCTCTTGACGCTCGCGACGTGGTCCCCCGCCGACGAGCCGTTCGTCCGCGCGATCGAGGCGGTCGCCGACGGACGCGTCGTGGCGATGACGAAGGCGCTGGCGGAGGCGCGCGCCGCGGACCTCGACGCCGAACGACGCGCGACGCTCGAGGAGGACTGCGTCGCGCTGGCCCGACTCGAGCCGTCGGTCGCCGCCGAACTCCTCGAGCGCGTCGTCACCTTCGACGTCGCCCCTCCCGTCCCGGAGGAGATCCGCGCGCTCCTCGTCCGCACCCTCGGCCGCCGCGGGGAGCGGCTCGCCGCGGAGGCCCGCTCGGACGTCGCACGGTCCGCCGCGAACGCCGCCGTGGAGCTCTCCCTGCGCGCGGGAGACCCGGAGCTCGAGGCGTGGGCGCGCCGGCGACGCGTCGACGCGATCCTCGCCGCGGACCCGCACCCGGACGACGGTCCGATCCTGGAGGAGGATCTCGCGGCCCTCCGGCGCGCGACGGACGCTTCGGACCGGGCCGCGCACGAAGGGATCGAGCTGCGGGCGGCCACGATCGCGCACCGGCAGGGAGACGACGGGGGCGCGTACCGGCGGCTGGCGCCGCTCGACGCCGCGACCAGCGAGGCGCCCCTCGAGCTCCTCTCGCTCCGCCTGGTCGTCGGCTCGCGGCTCCGCCGGTTCGACGCGGCCGCCGCCGACGCGGCGGAGCTCGAACGACGGGTCGAAGGGATCGCCGACCGGACCGCCCGGTCGAGGGCGCGCGCCTCCCTCGCCACGTGGCACCGTCTCCGGCCGAGCGCAGCCGGCGAGGCGGCGACGGATCCGTACCGGCGGGCGATCGAGGCGTACACCGCCGCCGCGGCCGACGCCGACTCGCCGGCCGACCGCGGCGCGGCGATCGAGTGGCGCGGCGCGGTCCGTTCGCACCTCGACGAGTTCGAGGCCGCGGACGCCGACTTCGCCCGCGCGCGCCGGATCTTCCTCGACGCGGGCCGCGAGTTCGACGCCTCGCGCCAGCACATGCGGTCGGCGTGGAACGCGTTCTTCGCCGGCGACACCGCCGCGAGCCTCCGCTCGCTCGACCGGTTCGACGAGGCCGTCGGCCGGCTCTCCCTGCACGAGACGGGACGGCTCGGCGTCGAGCGGAACGCCCTCCACCTCCGAACCCGGATCGCGCTCGCCGACGGCGATCTCGCGCGGGCGGAGACCTCCCTCGCGTCGCTCTTCGCCGCCGACCGAAGACTCACCGAGCCGCTCGGGCGGAAGGACATCCTCCTCGCGAGCGATCAGCGGGGGGCGATCTGGGGCTCGCTCCTCGGCGACCTCCTCGACCACGGTCGACGGCGCCCGGCCGACCGGCGGCGCGGGTTCGAACTCTCGATCGCGTGCGCCGAGCGCGCTCGCGTCCTGCTCCTGTCGAAGGTCCTCGGCGGGCCGGAGCGCCCGACGTTCGGCCTCCTCCCCGGGTCTCTGCCGCCGATTCCACCCGGGGTGGCGGAGCTGCGCTGGGCCCGGACCGCGGACGACCGGGACGGACCGCCGCGCTACGTCCTCCTCGCCCGCCACGGCGACCGGATCTCGTTCCGTCGTCTCGAGCCGGTCGAGGAGATCGACCGCGACGTCGAGGCGTTCCTCGGGCGCTGGATGACGCCCGAGAGCCTCGGGGCGCCGGCCCGACGCTACGCCGAGGACGCCCACGACCTGTTCACCCGGCTGTTCGGCGACGCCGCGGCGTGGTTCACGGGCGCCGCCCCGCCGCGGCGCCTGGTCGTGATCGCGGACGGCACCCTCGAACGCCTCCCCCTCGACGCGCTGGTGACGGCGCCCTCGTCCGCCGACGCGGGGTTCGGCGACCTCGCCTACCTGCTGCGCACGACCGCCGTCCTGAACGTCCCGTCGCTCGGCGTCCTCGCCGCGCTCCCGCCGCCGAACGGACACGCGGGGGCCGTCGCGGTGCTCGACCCGATCGTCCGCGGCCCCGACGGGCGGCCCCTGCCGTCCCTCCGCTCGACGCGGCTCGAGCGGGACGCGCTCGTCGCGGCGCTCGACGCGACGGTCCTCCGGCGCGACAGCGCGACCCTTCCGCGGCTGCGGCGGGCCCTCGAGGCGCGGAACGTCGGCTGGCTGCACGTCGCCGGCCACTCGGTCGAGGACCCGGGCGTCCACGACCGCGCCTCGCTCCTCCTCACCACGAACG
>JBICIB010000315.1:0-2937 GCA_043101415.1 Planctomycetota bacterium JB042
GCTCTTCCGATCTCGGGGGCGGTGGCGCCGACCGCGCGGCGGACGCGGTCCCCGTCGCGCCACTCGAGCCCGGCGCGGAACCAGACCCCGGGCACGGAGATCTGCAAGTGCGGGTCGCCGGCGAGGATCGCGCCGCCGTGCGCGGTCCGCGTGCCGGTGACCGCCCAGTTGTTCGAGCCGGGGACCTCGCCGAAGACGTGGACGAGGTCCTTCTTCGGCTCGTACGGGCGGTCGCGCAGGTCGACGAGCTCCGGGCCGGGGATCGGCAGCGGCGGCGGCGGCGACGGGTCGCCGAGCGGGAGGGCGTCCGCGCGGGACGCGTCGGGCGTCAGGAACTCGACGACCTCCGGCGGGAACGCCTTCTCGAGGGTGAGGAGCGGGCGCTCGGCGCGCTCGCCGTACGAGAGCATCTCGTGGAACGCCGCGCCGACGAGCATCGTGTCGAGCGGGCGCCACGGCGCGGGGGTCTTCCGCAGGAGGAGGTAGGCGGGCGGGCGGGCGCCGAGGTCGTCGAGACCGGCGTCGACGCCGGCGGCGTACCGCTCGAGGAGGCGGCGGTGCTCGGCCGGGAGCGCGGCGAGGTGGCGCTCGCCGGCGCGTTCGTGGTCGTAGGCGGCGCGGTGACGGTCCTCGGTGAACCAGCCGGGGCCGAGGAGTTCGGTGAGGCGCCCCGCGGCGTAGCGACGGGTCAGGTCCATCTGGAGGAACCGTTCCTGCGCGTGGACGAAGCCGAGCCCGAACACGACGTCCTCGAACGAGCCGCCGCGGATCGTCGGGACGCCGCGGGCGTCGCGCTCGACGGTGACCGGGCCGGAGATCCCGGCGACCTCGACGGCGCCCTCGTCGCGGGGGAGGCTCGCGCGGAGGAGCGCCCACGCGCCGAGACCGAGCAGGACGGCGAGGATCGCGAGCGCGAGGAGGAGGCGGAGGGTGAGGCGGCCGAGGCGTCGCATCGGGCCGAGTCTCCGCGCGGCGCGGGGAGAGTCAAGCGCGGCCGGCTTGCGCCGCGGGCGACCGGGCTGGTTTCATGGCGCGCCACCGATGCCGTCCCTCCTCCGCCATCCCGCCGCCGTGAGCGCGCTGCTCGTGGTCCTCGCGTTCGCCGTCTACGGGCGGGTCGCGGGGCACGAGTTCCTGAACTACGACGACGACCGGTACGTGGTCGACAATCCGATGGTGAACGAGGGGTTCACCGCGGACGGCGTGGCGCGCGCGTTCACCGATTCGGTCGCCGCGAACTGGCACCCGGTGACCTGGCTGTCGCACATGCTCGACGTCGAGCTGTTCGGGGTCGCGTCCGGGCCGCACCACCTGATGAACGTGCTGCTGCACGCGCTGAACGCCGTGCTCCTGTTCCTGTTGCTGCGGCGGACGACCGGCGCGCACGGGGCGGCGGCGACGGTGGCGGCGGTGTTCGCGGTGCATCCGCTGCACGTCGAGTCGGTGGCGTGGCTCGCCGAGCGGAAGGACGTGCTGTCGATGCTGTTCGCCCTGCTCGCGATGCACGCGTGGGTGACGTGGACGCGGGCGCCGTCGGTCGGTCGGTACGCGGTCGCGGCGGCGCTCCTCGCGCTCGGGCTGATGGCGAAGCCGATGCTGGTGACGCTGCCGTTCGTGCTGCTGCTGCTCGACGTCTGGCCGCTCCGGCGGGTCGAGCGGGGCGGGCGGCGGCTGGTGGTCGAGAAGCTGCCGCTGTTCGGCCTCGTCGCGGCGTCGATGGCGGCGACGGTCTGGGCGCAGCGGGCCGGCGGGGCGGTGCAGGGGCTCTCGACCCTCACGCTCGGCGAGCGGCTGGCGAACGCGGTGACGTCGTACGCCGCGTACCTCGGGAAGGCGGTCTGGCCGGTCGAGCTGCCGTTCTTCTACCCGTACGACCGCGGCGTCCAGGGCGGCGCGGCGGTCGCGGCGGCGGCGCTGCTGATCGGGCTGACGGCGGTCGCCTGGATCGGGCGGCGCGCGCGGCCGTGGATGCTCGTCGGCTGGCTCTGGTACCTCGGGACCCTCGTGCCGGTGATCGGCGTGGTGCAGGTCGGGTCGCAGTCGATGGCGAACCGGTACACCTACCTCCCGCTGGTCGGCGTCGTGTTCGCGGTCGTCTACACGCTGCGCGGACGGCGGGCGGCGCGGACGCAGGCGGCGCTCGCGGCGGTCGTCGTCGCGGGACTCGCCGGGGTCGCCGTGTGGCAGGTCGGGTTCTGGAAGGACGGTCGGACGCTCTACGCGCGGGCGCTCGCCGTGACCGAAGGGAACTTCGTCGCGCTCCACAACCTCGGGGTGCTCGACAAGGAGGCGGGCGACCTCGCGGCGGCGGAGCGCCGGTTCCGCGCGGCGGTCGAGGCGCACCCGGGGATGGCGCCGAGCCGGCTCCGCCTCGCCGAGGTCCTCCTCGAGCTCGGGCGGGCGGCGGAGGCGCGGGCCGAGCTCGAACACGCGCGGCGGATCGCCCCCGCGGTCGAGGAGGCGGCGTCGTTCCACCTGAACCTCGCGTCGGCGTGGGAGGCGGAGGGGCGGCTCGACCTCGCGCTCCCGGCGTTTCGCCGCGCCGTCGACCTCGCCGACGACGACGCCGACGCCTGGAACAAGCTCGGCCGCGCCCTCGGCCGCTCGAACGACCTCGACGGCGCCCGCCGCTGCTTCGAGTCGGCGGTCGACCGCGATCCGACCTACGCGCCGGCCCACAACAACCTCGGCTCGGTCCACTGGCGCCAGGGCCGCCTCGACGCCGCCGTCGCCGCCTTCGCCCGCGCCGTCGAACTCGACCCGGACTACGCCGTCGCCCGCCAGAACCTCGCCCAGGCCCGCCGCGAACTCTCCCCCTGACCGGCGTCCGACCCCACGACGCGCGCGGAGTGGGGTCTGACCCCACCCCACGCAGGTGCGGCCGGCGTAAGTGCTTGGCAACGAACGGCTCGATGGTGCGCGGAGTGGGGTCTGACC
>JBICIB010000316.1:0-8428 GCA_043101415.1 Planctomycetota bacterium JB042
GGTCGCTCATCGGGAATCGCGTGAGGCGGTAGATCCCGCGGCGGACGCGGCGGATGGTGTTCGAGCCGAGGTGGTGGGCGATCAGGGCCGTCGAGATCCCCGCCTCGGCCGCCTGGGCCGTGGTGAAGTACCCCGCCTGGGATTCGGCGACCCGGTAGGGCGCCTCCCAGGCGGGCCGGGCGGTGGGGGCGGTGCCTGCCATATCACGAAACCTAAGCGCAGCTTAGCTTTGGTGCAATGGAGTGCGGGGAGTCTGGAGAGGGTTCGCGCTCCCAGCAGGAGGTGCGTCAAGGACTGGGAGGCGTAGGCCCGAGACGGGGATTCGCGCAAGCGACTACGGCATACGCCGAGGCGCTCTCTCAGGATGCTTCGGATCGAGTCCTTGTGTGGCCCTTTCGTCCGTCGCGCACGGATCCCGTCCCGCTGTCCCGCTGGTGTCTCACGACTCGGCCGAACGGATCGCTCACCGGCGATCTCCGTTCACAGGAACGTCACGTAGATGCCTTCGGTCGCGGCGATGCCACTCGGAACGCCGCCGTCGGCGATCAAGACCTGCAGGGTGATCGTGCCGACCAGGCCGGCGGGGAGGGTCCCCGCCCAGCCGATCGTCCCGGCGGCCGGGCCGGAAGCACCCAACGATCCCATGAGGACGACGGGAAACAGAGGGGTCACCGCGAGATCGCAGCCGCGTCCGAGCGGCGTCGATCCGATGCCCGTCCCGAAGACCATCGCCGACAGCGCGCCCGCCGGACCTCCGCTCACTTCCACGCCGAACTGCGCCCCGGGGGATGGGCAACCGTGGACGCGAATCTCGGGTGCCACACCGCCTCCGCCGACGCACGCATCGCCGTAGGGGAAGTAGTGTCCGTCGCAGAGGAAGAGGTCGTTCACTTCCGTCAGGTCGGTGGCCAGCGTCGGGTTGAGGAGGTCGGCGTTCCAGACCTCCGCGTAACGGATCCCGCTCGCGAGAGCGAGGTCGAGGGTTCCCCGCAGTCCGTCCGGCCCGAACGCAGCCGGGTTGTTCGTCACGCTCTGGGCCACCTGCACCGTCGCGTAGCCGTCCGGGAACATTCCCTTCAACTCGGTGAACATCCCCGGGTAGACGTCGTTCGCGTTGTGCTCGGTCCACCACGCGCCGAGCGCGCCGAACCGCGGTCCGAGCGCGCCCTTCGCGTACGCGACCACATTCTGCGCGACCACATCGCTCCCGAAGACCGGGTGCACGTCGACGTCGAGCACGTGGTGAGGAACCGCCGCGGCGCAGGCGCCGATGACCGTATGCCAGGACTGCGTGTAGACCGAAGGGGTGTACCCCGCCGCGACGTACGTCGACTCGGCGCCGATCGGCAGCTGCATCTCGAAGCCGTTGTGGGTCGCGTGTGTCATGTGGACGATCGAAATGGTGGTGTCGTTCGCGTACTTCGCTCCCAGCGCGGCGATGAGGTTCTGCCACGCGGCGAGGTAGATCGGGTCCCACGGGACGGCGACGGTCCGGAGCTGCCCGGCGAAGACGTACTGGATCATCTGCGCGCCCTGGATCGGCAACCACGCCGGCGTGTGCGAGCCCTGGACGACGGCGAGCGCGACCCGCACGCCGTGCTGCCCGGCCAGCGCCAGTTGCCCGTCGACCAACGAGAAGTCGTAGACGCCCGGTTGTGGTTCGACGTCCTCCCACGAGACCCGTACCAGGATCCCCTCGACGAACGGCATGGCGGCGACCGACGGAATCACCGAGTTGGACTGGCTCGAGGTCGGAGGACACGAGCAGTAGACCCCGCGTGGAGCGACGGGGGACTGTCCGAGCGCGGAGACGCCGAGCGGTCCGGCGAACGGGAGCAGGATTGCGGCGACGAGGAGAGCGGGACGTGGTTGCATCTTGGTGTCTCCGAGGAGGAGGAGGGAGAGCGGTGGAGCCGAGGTCATCGTCGGCCGGGCTCGGCGACGGTCGGCCAGAGCGGCCATCTCTGATGGCGCCGCCCCGGCAGGACGCCGGAGGTCACGGGATTCGGACGCTCCCCTCGGGAGGGTCGAAGGCGTCCTTCGGATAGCGTCGACCCAACCGGACCCTCGACGCGCTCACGTCGGTGACCTTGGCGCCACGCACCCCTGCGGCCGCATCCCAGGCGTACGTGTCGTAGCGTTGGGAGATCAGCAGACCACCGACCTCGTGGTACTCACCGTAGACCATCAGCTTCTCGGGCGTGTGGCCTCCTTCGGGGAAGAACCCCGGATAACTCACCACGTAGCGAAGCCCGCCGATCCGGAACGTCTCCGGGTGGATGTAGAGAACGTAGTAGTCGTCCGGCGCGTCGCCGGTCCCCGGATCGAACGTGACCTTCACCAGCCGATGGGTGACGTCGCCGAGCGGCGCATCCTCCAGCCGCTCGAACCGCGTGCCGGGATCCGCCATGACGAAGGGGATCCCGAGGAAGTAGTACGGAGTCATCGTCCAGAAGTCCGGCGGAGACGGAAAGGCGTCGACGCTCGGGGTGATCCACGCCACGTCCCCGTCGAAGCCGAACTCCGCGTCCGGATTCTCACCGAGCTCTCGATGACGGCCACGGGAGCTCCAGAGATCGATCTCCTGGAAGGAGTGCCTTCGCGCGGCAGGATCGCCGACCGGAGCGTAATCGAACTCGAATTCGACCGTCCCGTGCGCCAGCCAGCCCTTCAGGCCCCCGTGGGCCTCGATCGATCGCCAGACGAGAGCGCCGGCCGGGCTGTCGGTCAGGCGACGCTCCGACGCTTCCGCGCGCGCCTCGACCCAATCCGTCGGGACGGGTCCGATGCCGTCCCGCTCCGTCGCGGTCGTGACGGGCGCCGCCGCCGACGTCCCCTCGGGTGAGCCGCCGTCACATCCGGCCGCGGCGAGGACGGCGATCATCGGAATCCATCGACGGAGAGGCCTGGGTGAGGGCTCATCGCTGAACCGCTGCGGCGCGAGATCGGGCGAAGGCAGTCGGGAATCGGTCACGGGTTCATCTCCTCGGTTCGGTTACGGATCATGCCGGCGCTCCGCCGGGCCGGAGACTCTCGATGGGGTCCGCCCAGGGCAGGCGTGCCCTTCCACGACTCCGAGAGGCGATGGAGACACCGTTCCAGGGCGTCGTGCTGAAGGACGGTCTGGAACGGCCGGTTCCGTTTCCACGGCCGGTCCAGCTGCCGCTGCTGCACCGACGCCGCCACGTTCTCGATCTCCCCGGCGGCGCCGGGTGAACAAGACGAGGTCGTGACGGGAGAGCGGCTCGAGTTCTGCGAGCCGATAGAGCCCGCGGGCGAGCCGGACAAGGAGTCCCTCGTCCCGCATGCGGTCAAGGGTCGAGGGGTGGATGCCGGCGCGGAGGGCCTCGGAGGTCCGCAGCATCCCTCCCGCTCGCCGGAAGGCGCGAACCGCCCGGGCGACGGCGCTGGTCTCGGTTGCGTTCATCGGACAAGAGCGGTGACACGAGTCGGCCACCTTACGATCCGAGCGGCGGCCCGCGTTCCGCGACTTTTTCTCTCGGGCGATCAGGGGATCGCCCCTCCGACTCCGCCTCCGGCCCCGAACGGACCACCGAACCCGGAGACCGGAACCATGACGACCCTTCTCGACCCCCGCTCGGCCTTCTCCCTCGGCGTCGCCTCGTTCGCGCTCGCGGCGGCGATCGGGCCGAACCTCCTCGACGCGGACTCGGACGCCTCACGCGGGGAGGCGCCCCCGGTCGCCTGGACCGAACGCGGCGTGGCCGCGCCGGCGACCGAGGCGGTCCTCGTGGGGACGGCGACCTCGCCGTGTCAAGGTTCTGCCTTCCAAGTCCACCCTCAGTTCGGCCAAGCTGGTCCACTCCCGAGCCGCTCTCGGTCGCGCCTCCGAGGCCATGCCTCCCCACGCTTTCGAGCCACCTCGGACCACGCGTCGGCGACGGCCCAGTCCCCTCACCCGGACGTGATCGGCACCGGGCTCGCCGCGCGTAGCCGGGCCCTCCGGTCAGCCAGGGCAAGCGCGGCGAGGAGCCCCGTCCCTGCATCGGGTTCGAGGCCGTCGATCTCACTCACGCCGCCTGTCCCTTCGAGGGCGGGTTCCGATACGAGTCCCCGTCCAGCACGAGGACGTGGGAATGGTGCAGCAGCCGGTCCATCGCGGCGCTCGCCATCAGGTCGTCGAGGAAGAGGGGGTACCACTCTTCCAGGTCCCGGTTCGACGTCACGACCATCGCGCCGCTCTCGTACCGCTGCCGGATGATCTCGTAGAGGTCGATCGGCTCGTCGCCCTCCAGCGGACGCAGCCCGAGGTCGTCGACGATCAGCAGGTCGGGCGCGGTGTAGCGCAGCAGCTTCCGGTCGTAGCTCTGATCCGCTCGCGCCGCCCTCAGCGTCGTGAGCATCCGGTGCGAGGAGACGTACTGGGTCGTGTACCCGGCGCGACACGCCCGCTCGCCGAGCGCCTGCGCGACGTGGCTCTTTCCCACGCCGGCGGGGCCGATCAGCAGGACGTTCTCCTGGCGCTCGACGAAGCCGCAGGTGGCGAGATCGATGATCTTCGCCTTCGGGACCTTCGGGTTGAACCGGAAGTCGAAGTCCTCGAGACGCTTCGCGTCCTCGAAGTTCGCGCGACGGACGCGGAGGTCGAGCTGCTTCGCCTCTCGGCGCTCGACCTCGTCGGACAGGAGCCGGTACAGGAACTCGCGGTGGCCGAGCGAGTCGTCGACCGCCTCCTTCGTGCGGAGGTCGAGCGACTGCAGCACTCCGGAGAGGCGGAGCTTCTTCAGGACGGGGACCAGGTCGTCACTCACGGACATGGAATCTCCTTTCTTGTCACGGCGACGGAGCGTGGCGAGGCCTTCGGGCGAAGCGCGAGTTCGCGGACCAGGCGCGAGCGCCGGCCGCCTCGAAGGGAACGAGGTCGAGCCCCTGGCGGAGGATGTTCTTCAGTCCGCCGTAGGTGTGGCAGCCGAAGTGCCGCGCCCGACGGCTCGCCGCCCGGGCCCGCTCCACGGGGAACGACTCGAGGTGGGTCACAATCGCCTGCACCACGCGGAGCTGGCTCAGCACCTCGTCGGACTGGAAGACGTCGCGCACCAGCGACAGCACGTCCTCGCCCATCGCCTCGGCGCGCTCCTCCCAATACGTCCGGCTGCGGTGACAGAGGTGCGCGCGGTGCTCGGGGAGGTGCTGCGGATTCGTGCTCCGTTCGCCCCGTCCGACCCTCCTGTGCGTGGCGATCCGGCGATCCTCGAAGAGGAGGAGGATCGTCGTCCGGGTCGTCTTCGCCCAGAGATCCTGGTGCAGGTACCGCCAGGGAGCCGAGTAGAAGGCGCCGTCGATCTGCACGTGCGAGTCGGTGTGCAGCTTCACCTTCTTCCAAAGGACGATCTCGTACCGCTCCTTCGGCAGCGGGCGGAGCGTCGCCTTCTCCTCTCCTTCGAAGACCTCGAGCGGACGACGGCCCGTGGTGCCGTGGCGACGCCGCCCGGCGATCTCGAGCACCCAGCGCAGGAGCTGGCGGCGGTCCTCCTCGACGTCGGCGCCATCGCGACCCGCGAGGAAGCTCTGCTTCACGTACTTGACCCCCGACTCGACCTTCCCCTTCTTCTGCGGCGCCCGGATCGGAGTCGGGTCGATCGCGAAGGAGTAGTGACGAGCGAGCTCGCGGTAGCTCCGGTTCAGGACGACCTCGTCGCCGGCCCCGAACGCGCCGCGGATCACCGCCGCCTTGAGGTTGTCGGGGACGATCGTCTCCGGGACGCCACCGAAGAACTCGAAGGCACGGATGTGCAGGTCGATCCAGCTCGCGACCTTCTGGTCGAAGACGAGGTCGCAGAAGACGTGACGGCTGTACGACAGCACCATCACGAAGACCCAGCAGCGACGGACGACGCCGGTGTCCGGATCGAACCGCTTGCCGGCGTACCCGAAGTCGACCTGGGCGATCTCGCCGGGACGCGTCTCGACGCGGAGCGCGACGTCGACGGCGCGAGGTCCGTCGGTGCGCTTCAGGCGGAGGCACATGCGCTTCACCGCCGAGAGGCTGCCGGGGAAGTCGGGGTGGCGGAGACGGATGCGGTCGAAGATGACGGTCGGGGTGCAACCCTGCCCGCGAAGCTCCTCGACCAGCGGCCGCCATGCCTCGATCGAGGAAGTCTGCTGCGGCGGCGTCTTGACGGGGAGCTCGCGGGCGAGCGCCTCGCTCAGGACGTCGAAGTCGGGGACGGCGTCCGGGCTTCCCTCGCGGAGTCCGGCGCGATCCAGGGCGGCGAGATGCTCTCGGATCGTGTCCCGGCCCATCCCGAGCACCCGCGCGATGTGGCGGTCGCTCTTCCCGAGTCGGTGGAGCCGGAGCAGCTCCTACTCCCGGTGCATGTCGATCCTCCTGGCGGCCATGGCGTCCTCCTGACGGCTGCGTCGAGCCGCGAAGGATGCCGGGTCGATGACCGCCCGGAGCTCGGGTCCCTACGTCCGGGGCCTGGACTCAGGTGGACCAGCTTGGCCGAACTGGAGGTGGACCAGCTTGGCCGAACTGGGGTGGACCAGCTTGGGCGATCTCAGGGTGGACTTGATACCCCGGTCTGTGACAAGTGTCCGGATCGAACCGCTTGGGTGTTACATCACGGGCCGGTCGTACCGCCTGCGCGACCTCGAGGCGGCGCTGAAGTGAGAGATCGTCTCAACTCGCGCCCCCCGCGGGGGGCGGCCCCCCTGCGGGGCCGAGCGGCCGAGCCCCGGACCAGGACTCCGTCCTGGCCCGGGTCCCCTCGGCCGGGACCATTCATGCACCCAGGAAGTGAACTGAGAGAGATCTGTAAACCAGGAGGGTGCGTAAGACTGTGCGTCCCCCAAGTGCGTAGAACTACGTGTCCCTTGACACCTGTCGCGGTTGGCGTCGGCAGCTTGGCGCTCGCCCGCATGAGAACGACGATTCCGCTGGGGACCATCGACCTCACAGGCGGCCCGACCACCAAGACGCTCGATACGGCGGCGCTTGCCGGAGGCAATGTGATTATCACGGCTACGCTGAACAACAAGCTGGAACCTGTTCAGCAGATCACCGACTGCACCGTCAGTATCAAGCGCAAGGGAACGTCGGCAACGCCACCCAACTTCGGGAGCGTGGATGTCGGTAATCAAAGTGCGAATGGAAGCGCGACGCCGGCCGGCGCGCAGAGCGGCGGGGAGGGGTCGGCTGCCACGGTGACGGGCTTGACGATTGATGGCCTTCAGACCGCTCAATGCACGATCAATGGAGTGAATCCGGGAAACGGCTCGGAGGTCACTGTAAACATCACGCCGCCGGTAAATGACAAGCCGAAGAATAGCTCTTATGAGAGCGCCGTGATGGCGCAGTTCGACTTCACGGTTGTGCGAGACCTCAAGCGGCAGGGGCTCTCGGACATGTACCACGACCGGCTTTGTGCGGGCATTCTCAATAGCGACAGCGTCTACGACATCGTCGCTATCAACGGAACGATGACGCTGCCCTCGGGCTCCGTGGCAAACGTGTACCTGCAGGACCCGGCGAACGGATTCAACGCCGTCCCTGGCGCCAGCATTTCCACTTCGAGCTCCGGCTTCAGCATTTCCAACATCAACCTTGGACCTGGTGATGCATACGAGGTCGTCGTAGTCTTATCGACGACCTACTCGGGGCAAGGCCTCCGAATGGAACTCGAGGCTGTTTACTAGCAGCCCGTTGAAGAAGCCCCTCGTCGGACGGCTCTCACCCAGATCTCCACCAGCGTTCGCAAGGAAGGCTCGCGATCGAGATGATGCGACCCGAGACAACGCTGCGGCCGTCAGGGTTCGAATGATCGAAGCATGGCGCCTGAGCATCGCGAGAAGCGAGTTGAGAGCGCGACCGGCGGTCCAACGGGCCGAGAGCCGCTGCCAGAGCCCCCTCGGTGTCCCGATCCCGAATAGCAGGAACAAGATCCTCCCGAGGTTCCTTCCCGCGATCTGCGCGAGGTACCGCTTCAGCACGTCTCCGATGCCGCGCAGGTGCGTCCGTCTGGCCGCCCCGGTCTCGCACACGTGGGCGAAGCTCCTCTCGACCTTCTCGCTGCGGAACTACTGCAGCCTCTTGCTCTTCGCTCTCTTCGTTCGTCTGCGGTTGTTGAGGACGGCGCGCTGCTCCTGCTCGGACTTGTCGATCCATCGACGCTTTCGGGGTGACTTCGGTTCGGGCACGTACGTGCGGATGCCCTGTCCCTCGCATGCAGCCAGCGTCGGACCTTCGTGGTACCCCTTGTCCGTCACGAGCTCCTCGATCGTCGCGCCGTTGGTCGTCGAGAGGGTTGCCTCCGCCTCCGACAGGGTCTCCATGAGCGACTTCGGATCGGACAAGTCGCCGTGGAAGATGGTGGCCGCCACGATCATCTCGGAGTCGAGGTCGATCGCGTGCTCGGCCTTGTAGGAGAGGTGCGTCCGGCCATCCTTCATCTTCATGATGCGGCTG
>JBICIB010000317.1:0-4560 GCA_043101415.1 Planctomycetota bacterium JB042
TCTGCCCCGGTCTGCTCGCCGTCGCGCGCCGCGCTCCTGACCGGCCGCGTCCCGCACCGCGCCGGCGTCCCCGGGAACGTCGCCCACCGGCCGGACGCGAAGGGGCTGCCGGCGGACGAGGTGACGATGGCCGAGATGTTCCGCGCCGCCGGCCACGCGACCGCGATCGTCGGGAAGTGGCACCTCGGCCACGCGCCGGACGAGCGGCCGCGGGCGCAGGGGTTCGACCGGTCGTTCGTCCACCGTGGCGGGTGCATCGACAACTGGTCGCACTACTTCTACTGGGCCGGACCGAACCGGCACGACCTGTACCGGGACGGCGACGAGTTCCACGCCCCGGGACGGTACTTCCCCGACCTGATGGTGGAGGAGGCGACGCGGTTCGTGACGGACCACCGGGACGAGCCGTTCTTCCTCTTGTTCACGCTGAACGCGCCGCACTACCCGTACCAGGGAGAGCCGTCGTGGCTCGAGCGGTACGGGCCTCTCGCCTCGCCCCGGCGGGAGTACGCGGCGTTCCTGTCGTCGGCCGACGTCCGGATCGGACGCTTGCTCGGCCTCCTCGACGACCTCTCGTTGCGCGAGCGGACGATCGTGGCGTTCCAGTCGGACCACGGGCACTCGACCGAGGCGCGCGCGCACTTCGGCGGCGGGAGCGCGGGGCCGCACCGCGGCGCGAAGTTCAGCCTGCTCGAAGGGGGGATCCGGGTGCCGGCCGCGATCTCCTGGCTCGGCCGGCTGCCGGAGAACGCGGTCCGCGACCAGGTCGCGCACGCCTGCGACTGGTTCCCGACGCTCGCCGCGCTCGCCGGAGTCCCGCTCCCCGAGCGACGCCTCGACGGGCGGAGCCTCGTCGGCGTGATCGAGGACCCGGACGCCGGGACGCCGCACGACGAACTCCATTGGGCGCAGGCCGACCAGTGGGCGGTCCGGGTCGGGCGGTGGAAGCTCGTCTCCGACGCCCACGACACGACCGACGGCCGGGCGATCACGACGGACGAGGGGGCGCGCCTCTACGACCTCGAGTCGGACCTCGGCGAGCGGGACGATCTCGCGGCGGACGAGCCGGACGTCGTCGCCGACCTCACCGCGCGCCACGAGCGGTGGGTCGAGACGCGCGAGGACGGCTGAGTCTCACCGGACGACGGTCCGTTCGCCGGCGCGGAGTTCGACGGGGACGCGCTCGAGCTCCGCGCCCTCCGCGTCGACGAAGACCGCGACGACGACGGAGTCGTCCGTCGCGACCAGCTCGCTGCACCCCTCGGCGAGCGGGACGTCCCGCAGGTGGACGATGTGCCCGTGCGTCCGCCGGACGCACGACACGACGTCCCCCGCGGCGTCGAGCAGCCGGAACCCCGCGGCGGACGCGGCGGCGGGGCGGTCGATCCGCAGTTCGCACCGGAGCGCCACGCGCAGGACGAGCTCGGCCGGCGGGGCGGCGGGGATCGGGAACGACTGCTCGGACGCCACGCCCCCGCCGGTCACGTCGAGGGTGGAGCCCTCCCGCGGGACGTCGGTCAGGACGAACCGCCCGTCCGCGGCGGAGGTCGCGGTCGACCCGACCCGCACGTTGTAGTACTCCTGCTTCGAGGCCGGGTCGCGCGCCGCGAGCATGAGCGTCGAGACCTGGCACCGCGCGCCGGCGACCGGCCGACCGTGCCGGTCGACGATCCGGCCCGCGAGGCGACGGTGGACGCCGTGATCGGGGAACCGGATCTCGACCGACCCGTCGCCGGCCCGGAATCGCCCGCCGTCGATCTTCCAGGCCCGCGCCGAGTCCATCGCGAGGAGGCCGTACTCGCGGTCGATCAGCCCCTCGAGCCGGAACCGACCTTCGGCGTCGGTCGTGGCGCGGAGCTGGAGTTCGGATCGGTCGAGGATCTCGTTCTCGACCGTCCAGAACCCTCCGTCCCACGAGGCGAGCGGCGTCGGCTCGTCGATCCAGACCGAGGCGCCCTCGAGCGGCGCGCCGTCGGCGCCGCGGACGACGCCGGCCAGGGCGAGCGCCGCCCGATCGAGGTGGAGCTCCACGACCGCGGGCCACGGCGCGTCCCCCCGCTCGCGGACCGCCGGCAGGAGCCCGTGGCCGACCGCGGTCAGCCGATCGGGCGGGGCGGCCGCGTCGACCTCGAACCGGAAGCGACCTTGCGCGTCGGACCGGTCGGGCGTCGTGCCGAGCGCGACGCGGGCGCCCTCGTACGGCGCTCCGTCCGGCCCGTAGACGATCCCGTCGAGGACCGCGGTCCGGGGCGGCCGCTCCAGCACCAGGCGCAGCGCGAGGGCGGGGAACGCGGTCGGGGTCACGGTGGCCGTCGTCAGACCGGCCCGCGCGGCGCTCACCTCGAGGTCGTCGATCGCCGGAGCGTCGTCGAATCGGAACGCGCCGTCGTCGGCCGTGCGCGCCTTCCACTCCCGCGGTTGCGAGCGGGTGAGGTCGAACGGGAGGCGGGCGCGCGCCGCCTCGGGGAGGAGGATCGCCACCTGCGCCTCCCCGATCGGCGCGCCCGCCTCGTCGACGACCCGCCCCGCGACGATCGTCCGGCCGGCGGCGACGACGACCGGCTCGCGCGGCCGGCCCTCGAGCTCTCCGAGCACGGCGTCGAGGACGCCGACGTGCTCCGGGTCGTCGACCCGCAGGGTGAACGCGCTCGTGTCCGGCCGGATCCGGACCACACCGCGGGCGTCGCTCACCGCGGCCGGGACGGGAGTCGCGCCGGAGGGGGCGTCGAAGCGCGGCTCGGCCACGACCCGGACGTTCGGGAGCGGCCGGCCGCGGGGGTCGACGACCGTGACCGGGATGGGGTCGGGACGGGCGGGCGGCGCCGGCGCCGTCCCTCCCGCGGCCGGACCGGCGCTCGCGCGCTCGACCGCCCGCGCCGGTTCGGACGCGGGCGGCGGCGGAGTCGCGGCGCCGGCCTCCGGGGCGACGGCGGCCGGCCGGCCGGGGTCGCGGGTCCGCCCGTCCGCGATCCACCACGCCGCGGCCGAGGCGACCAGGAGCAGGGCGGCGATCGACTTCACGTGCATCAGGGCGACTCCGGTCCAGAGGGGGAGCGGGGACGGGCGCGCCAGCAGCGGCGCGAGGGCGAGGGCCCGCGCCCGCCGGTCGCCGCCGTGACGGGCGTCGAGGCGGCCGCGCAGGAGGGAGAGCGCGCGGGAGAGCCGGGAGTCGACGGTCTTCACCGGCGCGCCGAGACGGCTCGCGATCCGGCGGGGCGGGAGCCCTTCGAAGTAGCGGAGGAGGACGACCTCGCGGTACGGCTCGTCGAGGTCGCGGACCGCGCGGACGAGCGCGACCCGCTCCTCGTGCCGGGCGGCGAGCGCGGCGGCGTCCGACGTCGCCTCGGGGACGGCGACCCGGCGCTCGCGGTGGCGCCGCCGTTCGTCGCCCCGTCGGACCAGGCGGGCCTCGTTCGTGACGACGCGCGCGAGCCACGCGCGGAGCGAACCGGCGGAGCGGGGCGGGCGCTCCAGCGCCTTCACCACCGCGGTCTGCAGCGCGTCGTCCGCCGTCGCCGCGTCGCGGCAGAGATGCCGGGCGAGGCCTCGGAGGGCGCGGGCGTTCGCGGTCAGGTCGTCGGCGGGGGCGGGCATCCGGGGCTCCTTCGCTCGAAGGACAGGATGCCGCGCCTCGGGGATTCCCCGCGGGATTTCCTCGCGGGGGATCGAGCGGTCAGGGCTGGAGGTCGAGGCGGAGGGCGTTCGAAGTGCTCTTCCCGCCCGGCTCGATCAGCGCGTACTGCACGAAGAGGGAGAGGGGCCCGTTCCCGCCGGGGACCGGGATCGGGAGCGACCCGGTGCCGGGATTCGGGACCGCGGCGAACAGGAGGATCGGGACCGGGACGAGGATCGCGCCGTCGAGTTCGAACACCGGCACCGGGTTCGACTGGAGGGAGGCGACGAGGAACAGGGTCGCGTTCGCCGGAAACCCGTCGAGGGAGAGGGTCGTCGCCTCGCCGCTCCCGAGCCCGGTGCCGCACGCGGTCAGGACGGCGCTCGGGTGGTTCCCGAACCCGAGATCGGTCTGGCACGACTCGCCGACGAACGTCTGGCCGGCGTTCGGCTGGCCCGGGGTCTCGGCGGTCGCCGGTTGCCAGGAGAAGTCGGCCGCGGACGATCCGGTGCCGGCGCGCTGCAGCGAGTCGCCGATCGGCGTCGAGCTCGACTCGGTGACCCCGACGTCGGTCGAGGTGAGGCCGATCGCCGGTCCGTCGGTGGCGGTCATCGTCCCCTCGTAGCTCAGGAACTCGACGACGGTCCCCTGCGGATCGACCAGCGCCAGCCCGTCGGGGTCGCCGTTCTGCATCGACGAGAACGCGAACGCGAGCGTCCCGAGCCCCGCCTGCTGGTCCGGCAGGACGCCCGAGAGCGGGACGGTCTTGTACGCCCCGCCGCCGTTCCCGTTGTAGCCGACGACCGACCACGAGCCGAGGTCGAGGCCGGCCGGCCCGGCGACCTCGACGAACTCCCCGGTGTCCGATCCGGAGTTGTCGTAGTGGAACTCGTTGATCCACGGAACGGCGGTCACGCCGCCGGCCTGAGGGGTGGCGCTCGCCGTGG
>JBICIB010000318.1:0-11380 GCA_043101415.1 Planctomycetota bacterium JB042
CCCAGCGCCGCATGCGGTCCGCGACGTTCGGCTTCGACGCGGGCCCGCTCGGCGGGACGGTCAGCACCCCGGCCGGCTTGGCGATCACGAGCAGGTGTCGGTCCTCGAGGAGGATCGGGTACGGAGCGTCGGTCATCGGCGCTTCACCGCGTGTTCGCGGGTCAGGGTGACGAACGCGAGGAACAGGACGAGCACCTTCCCGAGCTCGAGTCCGTACGCGACCCGCAGGAACGTCGAGGCTCCGGCCGACTTCCCCGCCGCGAGCAGGCGCCCGATCTCCGGCTGCAGGTAGAGGAGGAACGCGAGCGCCACCGTGAAGGCGGCGACCGGCAGGAGGAGCGACGGGCCGTGCGCGCGCCGCCGGAGCGCCAGGAGGACGAGGAACGCCCCGATCAGGGTCTCCGCCACGCCGGTCCGGAAGGCGAGGCGCCCGTCGAGGGCGAGCGCGGCCGCCCGGTCGGCCGCGAACGTGCGGAGGACGTCCCGCCGCGCCAGCCAGGCGGTGAGCGTGGTCGCGATCCAGGCGCCGACGAGGAACGTCTCGAGCGGGACCAGGGTCGTCTTCGGCTGGGCGCGGGCGTTCGGCACGCCCGGTAGATTATCGGGATGCACTCCTCCTCCGAGCCGCCCCGCGTCGCAATCCTCGCCGAGGTGCGCCGCCTCTCCCGTCTCGCCGCCCCGGTGGCGCTGGCGCAGCTCGGGATGATGGCGCTCGGCGTGGTCGACGTGATGATGGTCGGCCACCTCTCGAAGGACGCCCTCGCCGCCGTCTCGCTCGGACACACCTACACGTTCGGGCTGATGGTGATCGGCATGGGGGCGCTCTTCGTGCTCGACCCGCTGATCGCGCAGGCGTACGGCGCCCGGGACGCCCGGCGGCTCTCGGAGGCCCTGCACCGCGGGGTGGTCCTCGCGGTCGTCCTCTCGCTGCCGCTCGGGGTCCTGTTCTGGGCCGCGCGGCCGCTCCTCTCCGCCCTCGCCGACCAGCCGACGGTCGTGCCGACGGCGCACGCCTACGCCAAGGTGATCGCGCTCGGGCTGCCGGGGTTCTTCCTCTTCCTCGCGGTGAAGCAGACGCTCCAGGCGATGAGCATCGTGCGGCCGGTGATGATCGCCGTCGCGGTCGGGAACGTCGCGAACGTCGTCCTGAACTACGGGCTCGTGTACGGCGAGCTCGGCCTCCCGGCGCTCGGGGCGGTCGGCTCGGGGTGGGCGTCGTCGATCTGCCGGTGGCTGATGGTCGCGGTGATCGTGCTCGCGGGCCGGCCGGCGCTCGCGGAGGTGTGGCAGCGCCCGACGCGCGCGATCCTCCGGCCCGGTCCCTACGGCGCGATGCTGGCGAAGGGGATGCAGCTCGGGGTCCAGATGGCGCTCGAGGTCTGGCTCTTCACGGCGACGTCGTTCCTCATGATGCGGATCGGCGTCGTCGCGATGGGAGGGCACGCGGTGGCGCTGAACCTCGCGAGCGTCTCGTTCATGATCCCGCTCGGCATCGGGGCCGCCGCGGCGACCCGGGTCGGGCAGGCGGTCGGGCGCGGCGACGGGGAGGGGGCGCGGCGCGCCGCCTTGTCGGCCCTCCTCCTCGGCGCGGCGGTGATGCTCGTCGCGGCGCTCGGCTTCGTCCTCTTCCCGCGGTTCCTGAGCGGCCTCTACACCGACGAGCCGGACGTCCTCCGCATGGCGGTGACGCTCCTCCCGATCGCGGCGCTGTTCCAGGTGTTCGACGGGACGCAGGCCGTCGCGTGCGGCATCCTCCGCGGCGCGGGGGAGACGCGCGCCCCGATGGTCATCAACTTCATCGGGTACTGGGTCCTCGGCCTCCCGACCGGACTCTTCGCCGCGTTCACGCTCGGGATGGGGCCGCCGGGGCTCTGGTGGGGGCTGACGATCGGCCTGCTGTCTTGCGCCGTGCTGCTGGTCGGCTGGGTGGTCCGGCGGGTCGGGACGGGCTGACAGCCCGTTGAAGAAGTCATGCGGGGCTGCGGCGGCTACTCGCACCCACAGCACTTCTTCAACGGACTGCTGACCCCTCGCGGCGGCGGGCTCAGTCGAGGCGCCGGCGGAGCGCCGCGGCGCCGTCGTCGTCACCGCTCTCCTCGAGCGCCCGGACGAACTCCTCGCCGGCACGGCGCACCGCCGGGTGTCGCTCGCCGACGAGTCGACCCAGCTCCTCGAAGGCGCGCTCGAGGTGGGGCCGCGCCTCCTCCGGCGCCCCGCGCAGCAGGAGGAGGCGGCCGAGACGCCCGGCGATCCACGGCGGCGTCGCGGGGTGGCCGTGCTCCTCGGCGATCGAGAGCACGTCGCGCAGGGTCCGCTCCGCCTCGGCGGTCCGGCCGCGCGCCGCGAGCAGGCTCCCCCGGATGGCGCGCAGCCGGAGCACGGGGTCGGCGACCTCCCCGTACGAACGGAGGCATTCGGCCTCGAGCGCCGTCAGCTCGTGCTCCGCCTCGTCGAGATGCCCGGCGTCGATCAGGCACTGCGCGAGGACGTCGCGCGCCGCGAGGGTCGCCGCCTTCCCGCCGACCCCCTCCCCGCCGGCGAGGGCGGCGCGGAGCGCCTCCACGGCGCCGTCGTGGTCCAGGCGGTATCGCCGGCAGACGGCGAGGTCGACCAGCAGGCTGCCGCGGAGGGAGGCGCGCCCCTCCTCGTCGCCGAACGCGTCCAAGAGCTCGCGGCACGCCGCCTCGACGTCGGCGAGCCGTCCCTGGCAGATCCAGATGCGGCGGAGGCGGGCCATCGCGCTCAGCGCTCCCGCGTCCGTGATCCCGCGGTGGCGGCGGATCCAGTCGACCGTGTCGCGCAGGTACGGCTCGGCCTCGTCCATCCGCTGCTGCTCGTAGAGGCACTCGCCCAGGTCGTAGCGCGCGGACGCCAGGAGCGGGTGGTCCCGGTCGAGCGTCCGCTCCGCCCCTTCGAGCGCGGTGCGCAGCAACGGCTCGGCCCGCGCCGGGTCGCGCCGCACGCGCGTGGTCCACTCGCCGATGTTCAACCCGACCCGGAGCGAGAGCGGGTGGTCGGACCCGAGGACCCTCGTCATCCGTTCGTGCGTCTCTCGCCAGAGATCCTCGGCTCCGTCGACGTCGCCGGTCCGGCCGAGCATCTCGGCCAGCGCGTTCATGGTGCGGAGGGTGTCCGGGTGCTCCTCTCCGCGCGTCCGCCGCTGGACCTGGAGCAGCTCGCGCAGCAGGTCGCGCGCCTCGGCGTACCGGCCCTGTCGCGCCAGCAAGCGCCCGAGTCCGAGCAGCGAGTGCTGCGTCGCCTCGTCGTCGGCGCGCCCGGACGAGCGGATCATCTCGAGCGTCTCGCGCTGCATCGCCTCCGCCTCGTCGAGCGCGCCCCGCACGAACAGGACCGAGGCGACGGCGTTCCGGGCCTTGACCACGCCCGGGTCGCCGGGGTCGGCGACGCTCTCCCAGCGGGCGAGCGCGTCGCGGAGGAGCGGCTCCGCCTCGTCCGGCCGGTTCCGATCGATCAGCAGGAGCCCGTAGAGGTTGGCGGCCTCGAGCGTCGCGACCGCGTCCGGATCGATCTCCCGGAACGACTCGAACGACTCCCGCAGCAGCGGCTCCGCCTCCCCGAGCCGCCCGAGGTGGAACATCGTCTCGCCGAGGACCGCGCGGATGCGGGCCTCGACCTCCGGCGCGACGTCGACCAGGAAGCCGCGGTCGAGCTCGTCGGCGGCGCGCTTCAGCAGCTCGATCACCTTCAGGTCGGGGTGCGCGACCTGGAGGTTCGGGTCGACCGACGTGAACGCCCACGTCAGGAACCCCGTCATCTGCCGGGCGTGGGCCGCCTCCCGCTCCGCTTCGAGCTGCGCGCGCGAGGTCGCCACGACGGCGCCGATCAGCACGCCGAGGACGAGCGCGATCGACGTCACGACGTCCTTTCGGCGCTTCACGAACTTCGCGACCCGGTACGTCAGGCGAGGCGGGGCGGCGAGGATCGGCTCGTCGGCGAGGTGCCGGACCAGGTCCTGCGCGAACGCGGTCGGCGTGGCGTACCGCCGCGTCCGGTCGTGCTCCATCGCCATGGCGCAGATCCGATCGAGGTCGCCGCGCAGGCGTCGGACGAGCCCCGCCGGCGTGGTCCTCCGGACGGCCGCCACCCCGGCGAGGTCGCGGAGCGCCGCCGCGCGCGCGCTCGGCGCCGGCGGGTCGGACTCGAACAGCCGCGCCGGCGACGCGGTCAGGAGCGCCTCCTCGACCACGTGCCGCTCGACCGGCAGGGCGCCGCAGAGCATCTCGTACAGGAGCACGCCGAGGGAGTAGACGTCCGCGCGCGTGTCGATGTCGAGGCCGGTCGCGCCGGCCTGCTCCGGGCTCATCGTCTCGAGCGTGCCGATGACGCCGCCGATCCAGGTGAACTCGCTCCGCTCGTCCGGCGACGGCCCGATCGCCTTGGCGAGGCCGAAGTCGATGATCTTCGGCACGGCCCGGTCGCCGGAGACCGTCACCAGCACGTTGCTCGACTTCAGGTCGCGGTGGATGATCCCCTTCTGATGGGCGTGCTGCACCGCGTCGCAGATCTCGATCATCAGCTCGACGCGGGCGCGGATCGAGAGGCGGTGGCGGTCGCAGTACTGGGTGACGGAGACGCCCGCGACGTGCTCCATCACGAAGTACGGGTGCCCCGCCGCCGTGGTCCCGGCGTCGAACACGCGGGCGATCCCCGGGTGGTCCATCCGCGCCAGCGCGTTCCGCTCCGCGTCGAACCGCTCGAGGATGCGGCGGCTGTCCATCCCCGGCTTGATGAGCTTCAGCGCGACGCGGCGCCGGACCGGCTCGTCCTGCTCGGCGAGGTGGACGACGCCCATGCCCCCCTCGCCGATCTCGGCCAGCAGCCGGTACGGCCCGATCCGCTCCGGCGCCGGGACGCGCTTCTCGGACGGGGCCGTCACCCCGGCCCGCTCGAGGGCCGGACGTCCGAGGAACTCCGGGTCGTCCGCGTCGAGCAGGGCGAGGACCTCGCGCTCGAGCGCCTCGTCGCCCCCGCACTTCGATCGGACGAACTCCGGGCGATCGTCCGGAGCGAGCCGGACGGCCTCCAGGAACACGGCGCGGGCGCGCGCGCGGGATGGGCTCGGGTCGGTCAAGGTCGCTCGGTCCGGGACGGGTCGGCCGGTCCATCGTACCCGCACGCGCGGACCGAGGCCGCGGGGGGCGCGGCGGGTCCCTACGATCCCTCCGTGCGCGCCGTCCTCGCCATCCTCTTCTGGTCCGTCCTCTCCGCCGCCTTCATCGGTCCCGGGACCGTGACCGTCGCGACGAAGGCGGGGCACGGCTTCGGGCTCTCGCTGCTCTGGGCGCTCACGTTCTCGACCGTGGCGTGCGTCGTGCTGCAGGAGGCGAGCGCGCGCGTCGCCGCGGTGTCGGGGAAGGACCTCGCGACGGCGCTGCGCGAGCGGTTCGAGGGGACGCCGTGGCGCGGGCCGGTCGTGCTGTTGGTCGCGGGCGCGATCGGCGTCGGGAGCGCGGCGTACCAGGCGGGGAACGTTCTCGGCGCGGGGGCCGGCGCGGCGCTCGTCGTCGACGTCGACGGGCGCGTCTTCACGATCGCGGTCTCCGCCGTCGCGTCCGTCCTCCTCTGGATCGGGTCGACGCGGCAGCTCGCGACCCTCCTCGGCGCGATGGTGGCGGTGATGGGCGGCGCGTTCCTCTGGACGGCGTTCTCGCTGGCGCCCGACCCCGGGGAGACGCTGGCGGCGGCGGTGACGCCGCGGGTCCCCGACGGCGCGTCGTGGCTCGCGGTCGGTCTCGTCGGGACGACCGTCGTGCCGTACAACCTCTTCCTCGGCTCGGGGCTGGCGCGCGGGTGGACGGCGGGGCGGATCCGGCTCGGGATCGTCGTCGCGGTCGGGCTCGGCGGGCTCGTCTCGATGGGCGTGCTGGTCGTCGGGACGGCGGTCGCGGGGGAGTGGTCGTACGCGGCGGTCGCGGGCGCCATCGAGGCGCGGCTCGGGGACGGGGCGGGGCGGCTGTTCGCGATCGGGTTGTTCGCGGCGGGGCTCTCCTCGGCGCTCACCGCGCCGATGGCGGCGGCGATCACCGCGCGCGGCCTGACCGGCCGGGAGTCCGCGTACCGCCCGACCTGGATCGCCGTCGTCGCGACCGGCGCGGTCTGCGGGCTGCTGGGGGCGACGCCGGCGCCGGCGATCGTCTTCGCGCAGGCGATGAACGGCGTCCTCCTCCCGCTGGTCGCCGTCTTCCTGCTGGTGCTCATGAACGACCGGCGGCTGCTGGGCGAGGGCGGCGTGAACGGCCGGCTCGCGAACGCCGCGCTCGTCGTGGTCGTCGCCACCACCTTCGCGCTCGGCGGGAGCTCGCTCTGGCGCGCGCTCGGCTAAGCGATCCGCTCCCGGTCGCCGCGGCATCGGAGCGTCCCGCTCCCCCGGCGGCCCCCGCGCCTTCACTCCCCCGTCCGCGGGCGGGTAAGCTGTCGGCCGACGTTCTCGGTGGCGGCCGCCCCTCGGGGCGGCCGTCCGCAGATGAGGCCGGACCAGCGATGAGCGACGACGCAGCGACGCCCGAACCCACTCCCGAGCCGCCTCGGCGGCCGGAGCCGGTTCCGGAGCCCGAGCCGGAGGAGGAGGAGGCCCCGATCCTCTACCAGGTCGATTCTCCGGCCGCGATCGTCACCCTGAACCGGCCGTCGCGCCGGAACGCGATCAACGTCGACCTGATCGACGGGATCCACGCCGCGCTCGACCGGGCGCTCGACGACGACTCGGTGCGGGCGGTCATCCTGACCGGGGCCGGCCCGGCGTTCTGCTCCGGCCTCGACCTGCACGACGCGGCCGCGCTCGCCGAGCAGTCGTACGAGGAGCAGCTCGCGAACGCCGACCAGCTCGCGCGCCTCTTCCGGCGCCTCTCGACGTTCGAGAAGGTCTCGATCGCGGCGGTGAACGGGCCCGCGCTCGCCAGCGGGTGCGGCCTCGCCGTCCTCTGCGACTTCACCCTGGCGACCGGGCAGGCGCGCTTCGGGTTCCCCGAGGTGAAGTTCGGGTTCGTCCCCGCGGTGGTGGCGGTCTACATGCGCGGCATGGTCGGGGAGAAGCGGCTGCGCGACCTCCTCCTGACCGGGCGCTCGCTCTCCGCCGACGAGGCGCACGAGATCGGGCTGGTGTCGTCGGTCGTGCCGTCGGACGACCTCCTCGAGCAGGGGAAGTCGATCGCCCGGACGATCGCCCGGAACGCGCCGCTGTCGATCCAGATGACGAAGGAGCTGCTCGAGACGCTGCCGGGGCTCGAGATCGATCGCGCGCTGAAGGCGGCGGTCGAGGTGAACGCCCGGATGCGCGGCGCCGAGGAGTGCCGCGAGGGCGTGTCGTCGTTCCTCGAGGGGCGCGACCCGGCGTTCGTCGCGCGGCGCGAGGACGAGGACGCCGGCGAGGCGCCGGCGGGTTCGCCCTGACCCGGACGTCGTTCCTCCTGCTGGCGGGGCTCGCCGGCACGATCCTCCCGCTCGCGGCGCTCGACTCGCTGCGGGACGGCGCCGACCTGGTCCTCCTCCTCGGCCCCCTCGCCACGCTCGCGTGGGGCCTTCTCCTCTGGCTCGGGGTGCGCGGGACCGCGCCGCCGCTGCCGGTCACCGTCGGTCTCGGGGTCCTCCTGAGGGGCGCCCTCCTCCTCCCCGACGAGGGGCTGTCGGACGACGTGCACCGATACGTCTGGGAGGGGAGGGTGCTCGCGTCCGGAACGAGCCCGTACGCGCACGCGCCGGACGATCCTCTCCTCGCTCCGTTGCGGGACGACGTCGTCTGGCCGCGGGTGACGCACAAGGAGGTCCCGGCCGCGTACCCGCCGCTCGCGCAGGCGTTCTTCGCGGGGGCGGCGTCGATCGGGCTCGGCGTCCTCGGGCTGCGGGCCGCGCTCGTCGGCGTCGACCTCCTCGTCCTGTTCGCGCTCGTCCGGCTCCTGCGCGCCGCCGGCGAGGACCCGCGGCTCGCGCTGGCGTGGGGGCTGTCGCCGCTCGTCCTGCTCGAGTTCGCCGGGTCGGCGCACTTCGACGTCCTCGCCGTCCTGTTCGTGGTCCTCGCGTTCCTCGCGCGCGCCCGCGGACGGCCGGTCGCGGCGGCGGCGGCGCTCGGACTGGCGACGCTCGCGAAGCCGTTCGCGCCGGTGGTCCTGCCGTTCCTCCTCGCGCGGCGGACGTGGGCGAGGCAGGGGTTCGCGTTCGCCGCCGTCGTCCTCGCGGGGATGCTGCCGGTCGTCGTCGGCGGGGGAGCGTTCGAGGGGCTCGGCCGCTACGCGCGGGACTGGTCCCACAACTCGCTCCTCCACCCGGCGACGGTCGAGGTGCTGGAGGCGGCGAAGGAGGCGTCGGCGAGGGGGCTCGAGTCCGTCGGCGCGCCGGAGGCGTGGAAGCGGCTCGCGTACGCCGTCGACCCGAACCTCGCCTCCCGCGTCGTCCTCCCGGCGATCCTCCTGGCCGTGGTGGTCCTCCTCTGGCGGCGGCGCGGCGCACCCGAGCCGCGCGCGGCGTGGGCCCTCGGCGCGTTCCTCCTCCTCGCGCCGACGGTCCACCCGTGGTACCTGACGTGGTTCGTCCCGTTCCTCGCGTTCCGTCCGCACCCGCCGCTCGTCGTCTGGAGCGGGACCGTGCTCCTCTCGTATCACGTCCTCGCGACGTACGACGCGGTCGGCGTCTGGCGGGAGGAGCGCGCGATGCGCGTGGCCGAGTACGCGCCGGTCCTCCTGCTGCTCCTCTGGGCGGCGGTCAGGCCACGGCCGCGAGCCGCGGGGACGCACGGCTGAGCGAGGCGATCGCCACCCAGAGGTAGCCGGCGAGGAAGAGGGAGAGGAAGAACGCCGTGGTCCAGAGCGCGTTCGCCGCGGCGAGCCCGGTCAGCACCACGAAGTACGCCGCGAGGGCGAACTCGATCGCCCCGACCCGCTGGCGGGAGCCGACGTACCGGAACAGGCCGGCGCCCGCGTCCCGGCGCTCGCCGACCGCGTACTTCGGCGTGCGGACGAACGGCGACTCGTGCCCGAGGAGCGCCTCGACGACCGCCTTCGCGTTGTTGACGGAGATCCCGATGCCGAGCGCGACGAGGGCGGGGAAGTAGAGGAGGGTCCGCTTCCAGTCGCGATACACCTCCCTTTGCGCGGCCGCGTAGAACGCGAGGACGCTGCTGGTGGCGGCGACGAAGATCGAGAGGTCGAACACGAGGCCGGAGACCGAGCCGAGCGCGCGGGCGCGGACCAGCACCGCCGGGAGCATCAGCAGCGCCAGCGCGATCATGAACAGGTAGGCGAGGTTGTTCGTCAGGTGGAACGTCGCCTCGACCTTCGCCTTCAGCGGGACGTCGGCGCGCCAGATCGTCGGCAGGAGCTTCCGGCACGTCTGGATCGAGCCCTTCGCCCAGCGGTGCTGCTGCGACTTGAACGAGTTCATCTCGACCGGGAGCTCCGCCGGCGAGACGACCTCGGGGAGGAAGACGAACCGCCAGCCCCGGAGCTGCGCGCGGTACGACAGGTCGAGGTCCTCGGTCAGCGTGTCGTGCTGCCAACCGCCGGCCTCCTGGATGCATTCCCGTCGCCAGATGCCGGCCGTCCCGTTGAAGTTGAAGAACCGTCCGGACCGATTCCGCGCGGTGTGCTCGATGACGAAGTGCCCGTCGAGGAAGACCGACTGCAGGTAGGTGAGGGTCGAGAACCGTCGGTTCAGGTGGCCCCACCGGACCTGGACCATGCCGACGCCGTCGTCGGTGAAGTGGTCGATCGTCCGGCGGAGGAGGTCGGGCGGCGGGACGAAGTCGGCGTCGAAGATCGCCAGGAGGTCGGCGTCGGTCCGCTCCATGCCGGCCGCGAGCGCGCCCGCCTTGAAGCCGGTCCGGTCGTGGCGGTGGAGGTGGACGACGTCGACGCCGCGCGCGCGCCAGCGATCGACGCACGCCCGCGCGATCTCGACCGTCTCGTCGGTCGAATCGTCGAGCACCTGCACCTCCAGGCGGTCGCGCGGCCAGTCGAAGGCGCAGACCGCGTCGATCAGCCGCTCGACGACCGTCGCCTCGTTGAAGACCGGGAGCTGGACGCAGACCTTCGGCGGGGCGGAGAATCGCCCGGCGGGGCGGGGCGCGCGGTCCTTCGTGCGGTAATAGAGCCAGACCAGCGCGTAGCGGTGGAGCCCGTAGATCGAGAGGATGACGAGCACCGCGTAGTACGCGGTCAGGACGATCTGCTCCCAGGGGGCCATGGTCGAAGGAGTCCGATCGATCCCGGTGCGGCGAGCCGAGGAGGTGGAGTTCGAGCCTCCTTTTGTACCGGCGTCCCGGGTCGAGTCAACGCGGAGCCGCGAAGGTGACGGATCGAGAGACGACGAGGGCGGCGTACCGGTTCGAGCTGCCGCCGGGGGCGATCGCCCAGACGCCGGCCGACCGCCGGGACGAGGCGAGGCTCCTCGTGCTGCCGCGGCGGACGGGCGCGCCGCGGCACCGATCGATCGCCGACCTCCCGGCCGAGCTCGCCCCCGGAGACCTGCTGGTGCTGAACGACACCCGGGTCCTCCCGGCGCGGGTCCTCCTGCGGCGGGCCAGCGGCGGGACCGTCCCGGCGCTCCTGCTCGAGTCGCCGGTCGGGGAGCGGTTCCGCGCGATGCTCGTCGGCCGGGGGAAGCTCCGCGTCGGAGACGTCCTGACCGGGCCGGAGGGGGTCGAGGTCGAGCTCGAACGCGCGGAGGGGGAGGGCGTCTGGACGCTCCGGGCGGTGGGGAGGCCGGACGTCGGGGCCGTCCTCCTCGCGCACGGCCGGATGCCGCTCCCGCCGTACATCCGGCGCGAGAAGGAGCGCGACGCGCGGGACGCGCTCGACCGCGAACGGTACCAGACCGTCTTCGCCGCGCGGGAAGGGGCGGTCGCGGCGCCGACGGCCGGATTGCACTTCACCGAGCCGCTCCTCGCCGAGCTCGCGTCGCGCGGCGTCGAGACCGCGACCGTGACGCTGCACGTCGGGCCGGGGACGTTCCGACCGGTCCGCGTCGACGACCTCGCCGAGCACCGGATGCACGCCGAGCGGTACGACGTCCCGGCCGCGACCGCGGAGGCGATCCGACGGACGCGCGCCGGCGGCGGTCGGGTGGTCGCCGTGGGGACGACGGTCGTGCGGACGCTCGAGGCGGCGTGGGAGGGGGAGGAACCCCGCGTCGGTCCCGGCGAGACCGACGTCTTCATCCGGCCTCCGTACGCGTTCCGGGCGATCGACGCCCTCCTCACGAACTTCCACCTCCCCGAGAGCACCCTCCTGATGCTCGTCGCCGCCCTCGCCGGCCGCGAGCGCATCCTCGCGGCGTACGAGGAGGCGGTCCGGGAGGGGTACCGGTTCTTCTCGTACGGCGACGCGATGCTGATCGTCTGAGTCCGGGGGGGACGGGGGACGGGGGACGG
>JBICIB010000319.1:0-5893 GCA_043101415.1 Planctomycetota bacterium JB042
CGAGGACATCCGGCAGACCGCGCGGAAGGTCCTGCACGAGCTCGACGTGGCGCGGGTCGACCCGCGGATCGAGTTCTGCCTCGGTCGCCTGAAGTACCGCACGTCGTACGGGCAGAACCAGCTCGCCCACGCAGTCGAGGTCGCCTACCTCTCGGCCGCGATCGCCGGCGAGATGGGGGCGGACCCGCGCCTGGCGCGCCGGTGCGGGCTGTTCCACGACCTCGGGAAGGCCGTCGACCACGAGATGGAAGGGGGGCACGCCACGCTCGGCGCCGACCTCGCCCGCCGGTGCAACGAACGGGCGGAGGTCGTCAACGCGATCGCCTCCCACCACGGCGACGTCCCGGCCGAATCGATCCACGCCGTCATCGTCCAGGTCGCCGACGCGATCTCGGCGGCCCGCCCCGGGGCGCGCCGCGACACGATGGAGGAGTACATCGACCGGCTCGAGAAGCTGGAGCGGATCGCGGCGTCGCACCCCGGCGTCGACAGCGCGTTCGCCGTCCAGGCCGGCCGCGAGGTGCGCGTGATCGTCGACGCCGCGAGCATCGACGACGCCCAGGCCGTCCTCCGCGCTCGCGAGATCGCGCGCCGCATCGAGAAGGAGCTGGTCTATCCTGGCGAGGTGCGGGTCACCGTCGTGCGCGAGACGCGCGTGACGGAGTACGCCCGCTGACCTCGAACCGAAAGGGCTCCGTGGACCTTCGCATCCTGACCGTCGGGGACGTCGTCGGCGCTCCCGGCCGCCGCGTCCTGAAGCAGCACCTGAAGGCGCTCCGTCGCGAGCGGGACGTCGACTTCGTGGTGGCGAACGCCGAGAACGTCACCAACGGCTCCGGGATCTCCATCAAGGACGCCGAGTCGCTGTTCCGCGCCGGCGTCGACTGCATCACGGGCGGGGACCACGTCTGGCGCAAGCCGGAGACCGTCGGACTGATCGAGCGGGACGAGCGGGTCGTGCGGGCGGCGAACTACCACCCGAGCGCGCCGGGCCGCGGGTCGACCGTCCTCGGCACCGCCCGGGGGACCGACGTCGCGGTCGTCCACGTCCTCGGCCGCGTCTTCATGCCGCCGATCGACTGTCCGTTCGAGGCGGCCTCGCGCGTCGTCGACCGCCTGCGCGGGAGGACCCGCGTGATCGTCGTCGACATGCACTGCGAGGCGACGTCGGAGAAGGTCGCGATGGGACGCCACCTCGACGGGAAGGTCTCGGTCGTGTTCGGCACCCACACCCACGTCCCGACCGCCGACGTCCAGGTCCTCCCCGGCGGGACGGGATACATCACCGACGTCGGGATGACCGGCCCGTACGACTCGGTCCTCGGCCGGCGCACCGACCGGGTCCTGAAGCGGTTCACGACCGGGATGCCGTCCCGGTTCGACGTCGCGACCGGCGACGCGCGGATCGGCGCGGCGCTCTTCACGGTCGACGCGATCACCGGACGTTGCGTGGCGGCGGAGCGGATCGAGATCGCCGCCGGCGAGGAGGAGGAGGTCTCCGCGTGACCGACCTCGAGCGGTTCCTGGCCGACAGCCGGGCCCGGGTCGAGGCGCGCCTCGACGAGCTCCTCCCGCCGACCGACGCGGCGCCGACGCGGCTGCATGAGGCGATGCGCTACGCGATGCTCGGCGGGGGGAAGCGCCTCCGCCCGGCGTGCGTCCTGCTCGGCGCCCGCGCGGTGGGAGGGGACGAGACCGCGGCCCTCCCGGCCGCCTGCGCCCTGGAACTGGTCCACACGTACTCGCTCGTCCACGACGACCTCCCGTGCATGGACGACGACGACCTCCGGCGCGGCCGTCCGACCGTCCACAAGGCGTACGACGAGGCGACGGCGGTCCTCGTCGGCGACGCGCTCCTCACCCTGGCGTTCGAGGTCGTCGCGGCGTCCGGCGACCGGGCGGCCGAGGCGGTCCGGATCCTCGCGCGGGCGGCCGGCTCGGTCGGCATGGTCGGCGGACAGGTGCTCGACCTGGAGGCGGAGGGGCGGGCGCTCGACGTCGACGGGGTCCTGGCGATCGACCGCTGGAAGACGGCGGCGCTGTTCGGGGCCTCCTTCGAGCTCGGCGGCCTCTCCGGCGGCGCGGACGGAGAGACGCTCGAGGCGCTGAGAGGGGTCGGAGAACGCCTCGGAGTGGTGTTCCAGGTCGTCGACGACCTCCTCGACCGGCGGGCCAGCGCCGCGGAGATGGGGAAGGCGACGGGAAAGGACGAGGCCCGGGGGAAGGCGACCCTCCCGTCCCTGCTGGGGGACGAGGCGGCCTGGGCGGACGCGGAACGCCGGACGGCCGAGGTGGTGGATCTTTCCTGGGCTCTGCCGCAGGGTGAATTGATCCAAGAGCTTGCGCGAACTATGCTGCTTCGTTCGCACTGAACGCCGAACTATCGGTTGTCCAACATGTCCGACTCCATGAGCTTGCCCGCGGACGCTCCCTTCCCGCGCGGCGACGCCCGCACGAACGACGCGGACGAGACCACGAATCCCGCCACGACCGCGCGCAAGGCCGGGCCGCTCCTCCCGGGCATCCGGTCGCACGCGGATCTCGTCGCGCTCGAGCGGGGGCAGCTGCCCGAACTCGCCGAGGAGATCCGGCGGACGATGGCCGACACGGTCTGCACGACCGGCGGCCACCTCGGGTCGAACTTCGGCGTCGTCGAGCTGACGATCGCGCTGCACTCCGTGTTCGACTTCGCCGTCGACCGGCTGGTCATCGACGTCGGGCACCAGTGCTACCCGCACAAGCTGCTGACGGGGAGGCTCCCGCGGTTCCACTCGCTCCGCTCGAAGGAGGGCGTCTCCGGCTACCCGCACCCCGGCGAGTCGCCGACCGACGTGATGCGGAGCGGCCACGCGGGGACGTCGATTTCGATGGGGCTCGGCATCGTCGCCGGCGACGCGCTGCTCCAGCGCGACCGGAAGGTCGTCTGCCTCATCGGCGACTCGAGCCTCGGCGCCGGCGTCGCGCTCGAGGGACTGACGTACGCCGACCATCTCGGCAAGGACATCCTCGTCGTCCTGAACGACAACGAGATGTCGATCTCGAAGACGGTCGGCTCGCTCGCGTCGTACCTGAACCGCCTCCGCGCCGCGCCGATCTACACCGGCGCCAAGGAGCGGTTCCACGCCCTCCTCCGCTCGGTGCCGTTCGGCGAGCAGCTCGACAAGAACCTGGTCGACATGGTCGACGCGGTGAAGGCCGCGATCGCGCCGGGACACCTGTTCGAGGAGCTCGGCTTCGGCTACTACGGACCGGTCGACGGGCACGACATCGACGGCATGATCGAGGAGCTCGAGCGGCTGAAGAAGGTCGGCGGCGTCAAGCTCCTCCACGTGATCACGAAGAAGGGGAAGGGGCTCGAGGCGACGGGGAAGGACACGCGGTTCCTCCACGCGCTCTCGCCGGGCGCCACGCTCCCCGGCTACAACTCGCCGGACGGGATGGCCTCGAAGGCGGAGGCGGACCAGCAGAAGGCGAAGCCGAGCAAGGTCAGCTTCACCAAGGCGTTCTCCAACGCGATGCTCCGCGCCGCCGAGCGCGACCCGCGCGTCGTGGCGATCACCGCCGCGATGCCGGACGGGACCGGACTGTCCGAGTTCGCGGCGCGCTTCCCCGAGCGGTTCCACGACACCGGGATCACCGAGCAGCACGCGGTCGCGCTCGCCGGCGGCCTCTCGAAGGCGGGGGCGAAGCCGGTGGCGGCGATCTACTCGACCTTCCTCCAGCGCGGCTACGACCAGGTGTTCCACGAGGCGATCCTCCAGGACCAGCCCGTCGTCTTCGCGCTCGACCGGGGCGGCCTCGTCGGCCAGGACGGACCGTCGCACAACGGCGTCTTCGACATCGCGTACCTCCGGACGTTCCCGGCCGCCGTCGTCTGCTCGCCGCGCGACGCCTCCGAGCTCGAGGCGATGCTGAACCTCGGCCTGGAGCAGGAGCACCCGTTCTTCATGCGCTACCCCCGCGGCACGTGCGCCGATCCCGAGCTGCCGGCCGCGCCGCTGGAGGTCGGGAAGGGCGAACTCCTCCGGAAGGGGACCGACGCCACGCTGGTCGGCCTCGGGCCGATGGCGTACCTCGCGATGGAGGCGGCCGCGCGCCTCGCCGAGGAGGGGATCGACGTCGCGGTCGTGAACCCGCGCTTCGTCAAGCCGCTCGACGTCGAACTCCTGTCGACCTGCGCCGCCGAGACCGGGCTGCTCGTCACGATCGAGGAGCACCAGGTCATGGGCGGGTTCGGGTCCGCCGTCCTCGAGGCGCTCGCGCTGCGCGGCGAGCACGCCGAGAAGGTCCTCCCGCTCGGGATCCCCGACCGCCTGATCGAGCACGCGGCGCGCCCCGAGTGCCTCGACGACGCGGGGCTCACGCTCGATCACGTCGTCCGCGCGGTCCGAGAGCGGGTGCGCCGATCGTGACGGAGGCGCGCGGTCCGCGCCGGACCCGCTGCTACCTCGTCGGCGACCGAACGAACCCGCGGATCCGGCGGGCGATCGAGGAGCTCCGCCCCTGGCTCGAGGAGCGGGTCCGGATCACCGGCACCAGCGACCTGAAGGACGGTCCGCTCCGGCCGGGGCGGGCCGACTTCGTGCTGATCCTCGGCGGCGACGGCGCGATCCTCCAGACCGGCGTCCGGCTCGCCGGTCGGTCGATCCCGTGCATCGGCATCCGCCTCGGGCACTTCGGCTTCCTCGCGGAGCTCGAACCGACGACCTGCCGGAACGACCTCGAGCGGATCTTCGCGGGCGAGGGGACCGTGAACGAACGGTTCCTCCTCGACTGCGAGGTCCGGCGCTCGGGGAAGCGCCTGGCGCGCGGGCTCGCCCTGAACGACGCCGTGGTCCTCGCGCACACCCCCTCGCAGATGCTGGCCCTGGCGCTCGACGTCGACGGCGAGCCGGTCACGACGGTGCGCGGCGACGGCCTCATCCTCGCCACCCCGATCGGCTCGACCGCGCACTCCCTCGCCGCCGGCGGGCCGGTCGTCGAGCCGTCGTCGCGGTCGATCCTGGTCACGCCGCTCGCGCCGCACACCCTCTCCAGCCGTCCGCTCGTGCTCGACGCGCGGCGGCGCCTCACGGTCCACGTCCTCCCGCGCTACCGGCGGACGGTCAAGCTCGTCCTCGACGGCCAGCGGGCCGTCCCCCTGAAGCCGCGCGACCGGGTGGAGGTCCGCCGCTCCAACAAGACGGTCCGGTTCCTCTCGATCGTCGACCGGTCGTTCTTCCGGACCCTGCGGGAGAAGTTCCGGTGGGGAGGGTCGACGACGGAGGACGGCGAGAGCCGCGCCTCGTGATCGACGTCCCGTGCGTGACGGCCGCGCTCGCGGGGACCGGCGGGACGGTCCGCGCCGCGCCGGAGGACTTCGTCGTCGACGAGGTGCCGGCGTACCCGCCGACCGGCGACGGCGAGCACGTCCTGGTCCGGATCCGGAAGCGCGGCGTGTCGACCCTGGAGGCGTCGGCGCGCATCGCCCGGGCGCTCCAGATCGATCGCCGACGGATCGGCCACGCCGGCCTGAAGGACGCCCGAGCGGTGACGACGCAGCACCTCTCGATCGAGCGGGTCGACCCGGAGCGGGTGATCGCGCTGCGGCTCGACGGAGTGGAGATCCTCGAGGCGGAGCGGCACCGGAACAAGCTGAAGCGCGGGCACCTGCGCGGGAACCGGTTCCGGATCGTCGTGCGCGACGTCCCGGCCAACGCGATCGCCCGCGCGGAGGCGGTCCTCGAGGTCCTCGGGCGACGGGGCCTGCCGAACGGATTCGGGCCGCAGCGGTTCGGGAACGCCGCGAACGGAGACCGCCTCGGGCGTGCGCTCTGGCGAGGGGACGGCGACGCGTGGTTCGCGGAGCTCCTCGCCGGCGTCCCGGGAGAGGCGTCCGAGGCGGCGCGGCGTC
>JBICIB010000320.1:0-7027 GCA_043101415.1 Planctomycetota bacterium JB042
GTGGCGTCGTCGAACCGGACGTCGTACAACGACGTCGCCGCGGAGATGATCCCCGGGCCGCCCGGCAGCGTGGTCGCGTTGTTGTTGTTGCTCGAGGCGATCCCGGTCAGGGTGACGTCGATCGAACCCGCGAGGTCGATCAGCGGGTTGAACACGAACTCGGAGAGGTTGTTCGGGTTGATCGGACGGACGTTGAACGGGACGGTGAACGACTGGACGCCGTTCGGCGTCGCCATCATCGTGAAGTTCGGATAGTACGGGACCTGGATCGTCTCGGGGTTCGGGATGACCGTGGTGTTCCCGTTGAACACGAGCGGGATGGTCGGGTTCGTCGCGTTGAACGCGGCGACCTCGTTGGCGTTCCATCCGACCGACTCCGGCACCATCGGCTCGCTGTAGCGGACCACGAAGTTCGTGAACGCCTCCACGAGCTCGTTGCCGTTGACCATCTGCGCCGGCGTCACCGGATGCTTGGCGACGATCGCGTCGATCGTCGGGTTCGGCGCCGCGGCCGGCGTGCCCGTCCCGGTGCCGTCGTCGATGCGCAGCACCCAGTAGCCGTTCACCTCCACCCCGCCGACCTCGTTCAGCCGAACGCGGATCTCGGTCGCCGACGACTCCTCCGGGTCCCCGCCGCCCTGGAACGCCTCGGTGGTGCTCAGGTCGTCGTCCGAGTCGGCGATGTAGGCGAACGTGTCCTTCGAGATGAGGATGTTCTTGTTCTTCGAGTTCGTCCAGTCCGGGAACCCGTCGATCTTCTTGGCCTTCTTCCCCTCGGCCGTGCTCTGGATCGACTTGCCGTTGATGAACGCGACCCCCGGGACGTGCGCCCCGGTGTCGTCCGTGATCGAGAGGTTCGACGTCAGGAACGAGTTGCCCGCGAGCGCCCCCGAGTTCTTCACGAGCGACTTCTTCACCTTCTTCGAGGTGATCTTCATCGGGAACTTCAGCGCGAGGAAGTGGTTCCGACCGCCCGCGAACTTCGGGATCAGCGGCATCGGGGTCGAGAGCTGGAACCGCCCGGCGACGGAGCTGAAGGTGTAGAGCTCGTTCGCCGTCGACTCGTCGAGCGAGAAGAAGGCGCCGGAGTCGGGGGCGATCGAAGCCGACACCTTGATGACCGGGTCGTTCTTCCCCCCGCCCTGCTTGTCCGCGAAGCCGTACTTGCCGGCCCACGCCGAGGAGGCGGGGATCGCGATGAGGAGGGCGGCGGTGGCGATCGAGAGGCGCATGCCCATCGGGGTCTCCAACTCGTTGGCCTCCCGTGGGCTCACGGGAGGCGCTCGTGGGGTCTCTTCAGGCGGCGGTCACTGGTCGAAGAAGACGGCGAGGCGGCCCGGCACCGGGACGTTCTTCACGGTGTTCTCGGTCGTCCCGGCCGCCGTGGCGTTCACCACCTGGACCAGGTTGTCGCCCGGGAACGACACGTAGAGCCGGTCCGGGAACCACGTCTGGAACCAGGTCCCGTTCAGGTTGCGGAGCGGGTTCTTGCTGTTCACGCCGCCGGCCGTCGCCGCGGGCGTCGACGCGAACGAACCGAGGTTCGTCTGGACGCCGGAGCCGCCGTTCTGGCCGGGGACGAGCGCGAAGAAGTCCGCCGCGGTGAAGTCGTTCAGCGCCACGTCGTACGGGATCTGATCCTGGCCGCCGAAGTTGATCTGCTGCTGGAGCGGAACGAGCGGCCCGCCCCACGTGCCGACCACCTCGAAGCGCCGCTGCGTGGTGCCCGGCGCGTTCAGGACGGTCGACGGCAGCGGGACCGGCGGGAAGGTCCCGAACCCCGGCAGCTGCGTGGTGAAGGCGACTCGAGTGATCATCGCCAGGCCGCTGTCCTCGTCGCGGTGCGTGATGTACACGCCGGTCGGGAGGTTGACGACCGTCCCCGGGTAGTTCCCCGGGTCGTAGCAGATGCCGCGCATCTCGGAGAGCGAGTTCGACAGCGACGCCGACCAGCGGATCGCGTCCGCGCCGATGCCGGTCGCGCCGGACGGGCCGGACTCGTACACGAGGATGTCGCCCGTCTGCTGGTTCGCGATGTAGCCGAAGTAGATCCCGGAGCCCCAGCCGGTCGCGAGGAGCCGCGGCGTCAGCACGATCTCCCACGGACGCTTGATCTGGTCGTTGATCGTCCGCCGGATCGTCTGGCTGAGCGGGTTCAGGATCGAGATCGAGTTCCCGAGGTAGTTCGCGATGAACACGTCCTCGTGCTCGGGCTGGACCGCGACGTCGCGCGGGCCGGAGCCGACTTTGATCCGGTTGATCTCCACGTTGTAGAACGGCGAGATCGGATCGACGCCGACGATCGACACCGAGTCGTCCCCGAAGTTCGACACGTAGAGCGTCCGGAGGTCGGGCGAGAGGCCGAGCCCCTCCGGGTCCGGCGTCTCGATCGTGTTGACCACCGCGAAGTTGTTCGAGTTGACGACCTGGACCACGCCGTTGTCGCGGTCGGCCATGTACAGGAAGTTGCCGATCTGCTGGCGGGCCGCGTAGGCGCCGCCCATCGTGAACGACTGGTACGACGGACCGTTCTGCCCGAACGTCGGGAACCGGTCGCCGGCGAGCGGCGTGGTGTTGTTCGGCAGGAGGAAGATCCGGCCGAGGCCGGGGCCGATCGTCGTGAAGCACTCGTCGCCCTCGATGACGAAGGCCGGCTCCTTCAGGTTCTGCGCGTTGAACACGATGTCCGGCGGCTGCAGGCCGACCGGCAGCCGCAGCGGCGGCGGGTTCGGCGACGGCGGGTCGGCGATCGAGTTCTGGGTCAGCGCCGCGCCACTCGTGAACGACTGGTGGAGCCCGGTCACGGCGAACGGGTTCAGCGCGTCGAAGAAGATCTTGTCGAGGAAGTCGCCCACCTGGATGTCGCTGATCGAACCGAGGATCGGCGACTTCGCGAGCCGCTGGTCCCCGTTCGAATCGCGGCAGACCGTCTCGAAGCCCTCGCCGAAGAGCGCGTTCGGGTTCAGGCCGCTGGCGTCGGAGCCCTTCGATCCCTCGTTCACGCCGGGGACCGGCGTCGGCCCCATCAGGCCGGCCGGGTTCCCGCCGATGCCGATCGGGTCCATCGCCGTCGCGTCGCCGAACGTGTTCGGGTTGCAGCCGAACAGGAACGACCCGCCGATCGGGCACGTGGTGAGCTGCATCAGGTTCGTGAGGATGAGGATCTTCTCGGTCGCCGGCTTGTTCGTCTCGAAGCCGTTGCCGTCGAGGTTGATGGCGCCGGCGCCGGAGCCCGAGAGCGGGGCGTAGTAGATCGCCTGCGGCGCGACCGGCACGTTCACGAACGCGCGGGTCCCCTCCGTCCGGAACGCGAACGCCATCGGCGCCGCGTCGTCGTACAGCTCGTTCCAGAACGTCATCGCGGCCGTGGTGACCGTGTCACCCGACGCGAGGCTCGTCACGTTGACGTTGTTCGTCGCGGTGAGGCTCGCCACCGACACGTCGAGGCCGCCCGGCAGGTCGAGCAGCGGGTTGATGACGTACTCGGCGAGGTTGTTCGGGTTGCGCGGCCGGACGTCGAACGGCACGACGAACGGGGCGGTGTTCGCGATGTCCGCGTCCTTGTGGACCCCCATCACCTGGAAGTTCGGGTAGAGCGGGACGTTCAGGTTGTCGGGGTTCGGGACGAGCGCCGTGTTGCCGTTGTAGAGCAGCGGCACGACCGGGTTCGTCGCGTTGTACTGCTGGACCTCCTTGGCGTTGAAGCCGACGGAGACCGGCACGACCGGCTCGGAGTAGCGCACGAAGAAGGAGGAGAACGGCTCGACCTTCTGGTTCCCGTTCGCCGCGGTGGCGGCCGGCGTGACCGGCGTCTTCGCGCTCACGTCGACGATCGTCGGGTTGCCGGGCGCCGTGGGCGCGCCGGCCGCGCCGATCTTCAGGACCCAGTAGCCGTTGACCGTCACGCCGCCGACGGCGTGCAGCTTCACGCGCACCTCGTTCGCGCCGCCGTCCGCGAACCCGGACGGGTTCACGCCGACGTCGTTCAGGACGCCGTCGGCGTCCGAGTCGGAGATGTAGGCGAAGACGTCCTTCGACACGAGACGGTTCTTGCCGTTGTTGTCGATGAAGATCGGGAGGTTCGAGTCGCTGGTCAGCTTCGTGTTCGACTTGTCGCGACCGTTGATCATCGCGATGCCGGGGATGTGGATGTCGTTCTCGTCGACGATCTCGATGTTGTTCGTCAGGAACGACTGCGGCGCCAGCTTCGCCTTGTTCTTGAAGAGGGTCTTGCGGACCTTCTTGCTCTTGATCTTCATCGGGAACTCGAGATACAGCCACTGGTTCGCGCCGGCGACCGCCGGGATCAGCGGATGCGCCGAGCTGAGCGCGTACGTGGCGTTCCCGCTCCCGAGCGTGGTCGGGTCGACCTGGTACAGCTCGTTCGCCTCTTCCTCGGACAGCGAGAATCGCTTGCCGAGGTTCGGGCCGGTCGAACCGAACACCTTGATGATCGGGTCGTTCTTCCCGCCCCCCTCCTTGTCGGCGAAGCCGTACTTCCCCGCGAGCGCCGGAGGCGCGGCGAGGAGGAGAGCGAAGGTCGAGAGCACGAGGGGATGAGCGCGGCTCATCGGCGACTCCAGTCGTGTGTCGGCGGTCTCGAAAACGGGCTGGCTCCCGGGTCCCCTGGGAGGGAGGCCGGGCTGGCGGACGACAGCGTAGGCGCAAGCTCCGTACCATGCCAAGGGATTCTGGGAATCGTTTCGAGGGCTCGACTTAGGACCATCCCCACCCCTCTCTTCTCGTGCGGGATCGCGCGAATCGCACGGAAACGAGCACCATCGCACGGCCCGGATCGGGTATCCCGTCGCGCCGCCCCGCGTCCCTCTCCCGTTCGTCTCGCTCCTGGAGTCGCCGCCTCATGACGATCGCCCTCGAGATCACCGCCCGGGACGGCGCCGCCCGGACCGGCGTCGCCGAGGTGCGGGGACGTCGATTCCACACCCCCGCCTTCATGCCGGTCGGCACGGTCGGCAGCGTCAAGGGACTCTCCCCAAGGGACTTGCGCCAGCTCTCGGTCGAGATCATCCTCTCCAACACCTACCACCTCCGCCTTCGGCCGGGCCCGGATCGGGTCCGCGAGTTCGGCGGCCTCCACGCGTTCTGCGGGTGGGACGGGGCGATCCTCACCGACTCGGGCGGGTACCAGATCTTCTCCCACACTGACCGGGTGAGGGTCGACGAGGACGGCGCGACCTTCAAGTCGCACCTCGACGGCGAGGTCGTCCGCCTCACCCCCGAGGAAGCGGTCCGGATCCAGGACGCCCTCGACCCGGACGTCGCGATGGTGCTCGACCACCCGGTCGCCCTCCCCTCCCCCGAATCCCGGGTCGAGGCGGCGGCGCGGCGCTCTCTCCGCTGGGCCGAGCGCTGCCTCCGCCACCATCGCGAGACCGTGACCTCCGGCCAGGCGCTCTTCGCGATCCTCCAGGGGGCGACCGATCCCGAGCTGCGGAAGCGCCAGGCGGAGGACCTCCGCGCGCTCGCGTTCGACGGGTACGCGGTCGGCGGCCTGGCGACCGGCGAGTCGAAGGGCGAGCTCGCCGAGACGATGCGGCTCGCGGTGCCGCTCCTCCCGGACGACCGCCCGCGGTACGTGATGGGGATCGGCTATCCCGACGATCTCCTGCGCGGGATCGCCGCCGGCGCCGACATGTTCGACTGCGTCGTCCCGACCCGTCACGCCCGGACCGGCCAGGCGTTCACGTCGAGCGGCGTCGTCCGGCTGAAGCACAAGGTCCGTCGCGCCGCGCGCGGACCGCTCGACCCGCGCTGCTCGTGCGAGACCTGCCGCGACTTCGAGGTCGGATACCTCACCCACCTCTACAAGTGCCGCGAGATGCTCGGACCGACCCTCGTCGCGCGGCACAACGTCCACTTCTACCAGCGGCTCGTCGGCGGCGCGCGCGAGGCGATCGCCGCCGGGACGGTCGCCGCGTACCAGGAGGAGTTCCTCGCGCGGTACGCCGGCGGCGCTCCGTCCGGCGCCGCGGAGTGACCGCCGCGCGACCGATCAGCGGAGCTGCTCGAGCCGCGTCACCTCGACCACCGGACGCGCCCCCTCCTGCGCGACGATCCGACCCCGCGCGCGCATCGATCGCCCCACGAAGTCCCGCAGCCGATACCGCCCGTCGGGGCTGGTGAGCCACGCCGCGACCTCGGTGCCGCTCTCCAGCGCGTACGCCTTGATCGCGGCGTCCCCCGGGAACGGGCGGACCCGGACGAACCCGCTCCACGTCCCGTCGGTCCCGACCCGGACCTCGGGGGTCGTGTCGACCCGCTCCAGCGCGGTCAGGAGCGCCTGCCGCTCCTCGGCGAGGCGGCGCTTCTCCTCTTCGATCCGCGCCAGCAGCGCCCGGTTCTCGAGCTCCCGGTCCCGTTCGAGCTCGTACAGCTCGATCCGCCCCATCGCGGACGCCAGCGCCTCCGCGGCCGACCCCGGGTCCGCCGCGTCCGCGGCCGTCGACTCCTCCAGGCGTCCGATCTCCTCGCGCAGCGACGCGTAGTCCGCCTCCACTCCGCGCGACCGCTCCTCCTCGATCGCGCCCCGGAGCTCCGCGATCCGCGCGAGCCGCGCGGCGCGCGCCGCCTCCGCCTCGCGCCGCGCCGCCGCGGCGGCCGCCGCCTCGGCGCTCCGTTCGTCGAAGGCCCGGCGCCGCTCGGCGAGCGCCGCGGCGAGCCGCTCGAGGATCGCCGGGTCGTCGAGCGCGCCCGCGTCCGCGACGTCGCCCGCCTCGACCCAGAGGGGGAGGTCGGTCGGCGCCGTGACCTCGAGCCATTGCTCGTTCCCCTCCGCGCCGCCCCAGACCCACAGCTCGGTTCCCGCGTCGAGCTGCCCGATCGGGTAGTCCTCGCGCGACGAGGGGACCGAACGGACGTTCACGCGCGAGGTCGTCACGCGACCGACCCCGAACGCGTCGACCTCGACGTACCGGCCGTGGACGAACGCGTTGTACCCCGACGGGAGGAGGACCCCGAGGTGGCTCCCTCGCCGGTCGACCACCACCATCGGCGTCCCCGCCGGCAC
>JBICIB010000321.1:0-6920 GCA_043101415.1 Planctomycetota bacterium JB042
GTTCGCCGAAGCGGGAGCTGTCCTTGGTGCCGGTCATGCCGGGGGTCCACTCCGTGGCTCCCCGGTACCCCTCGCCGTCGTCGTCGTTGGCGATCCACGAGAAGCCGAGGACGGCGCCTTCGCGGAGGGCGAGGCCGGGGAGGGCGGCGCGGGGGAGGAACACCTCGTACGTCAGGGCGCCCGGGCGGAGGCGGACGGCGGTCGGCGCCTCGTCGAGGAGGCCGGTCGTCCCGCGCTCGCCTCCGTACCAGCACCAGACCCGGTCGCCGGCCGGCGTCCGCGCGACGCCGAACTCGAGGTCGGTCCCGGCGTACCCCGCGCTCTCCGCCGGCGTGATCGAGAGCGCCCACTGCACCGAGTCCCCCTTCCAGATCGTCGAACCGGTCTCGTGCTGCGCGAACCGGTCGTCGTCGACCTCGAACGCGAGCGCGAGGCCGGTCTCCGCCCAGCGGACCGCGGCGCGCGCGTTGCCGAGCGGCCCGCCGGCGGCGGCGAACTCGGCGTCGTCCCACTCGTCGAGCGCGCCGTCGATCGCGACCTCGGGTGCCCCGGGGCGCGCGACGAGCCGTGGCGCGATGGAGAACGGGATCCGCGCCAGCGCGCCGCCCGGCCCGCGCGCGGTGAGCTGGCCGCGCCCGACCCCCGGCGCCGCGCGGACGTCGAACGAGACCGTCGACCGGTCGGCGCTCGGCCGGCCGCGGGAGACCTCGAAGCCGGCGGGCGCCTCGAGCGTGACGTCTCCGTCGAGCCGTTCGACCGCCGTCACCCGCACCGGGACCTCGCGCGCCTCGGTCGTCGCCAGCCGCACGCGGTCGGTCGCGAAGCCGAGCTGCACCGTCCGCGGGTCGGCCACGACGCGGACCGGCGGGCCGTACACCACGCGGCCCCCGCCGTGCCACTTCGGGAGGACGAACGTGTCGACGACGCGCGGGACCGGCACCTCGAACGTCCGCGCTTCGTCGGCCTCGAGCGTCGCCCGCGTCCGCCAGTGACCGCGAGTGACCTCCCATGACGTGCGAGGCCCGAGCCACGTCAGCGTCCCCGTCAGCGGCCCGTCGGTGTCGTTTCGGACCGTCGCCCGGATCGTCCCGCCCGGACCGACCATCGCCGGCGTGCCGTCGATCGTCACCGGCGGCGCGTCGGCGAGCGCCGGATCGAGCCCGACCCAGACCGTCCCCTCGACGTCCCACGTCCGCACGCCCGCCTTCCCGGCGACGACGCGGACCGCGGACGGCGTCCCCCTCGCGATCCCCTTCCGCGGGACGAGCGTCAGCATCGCGCGCCCGACACCTCCCGGATCGAGCCGCAGCCGCTCCGGCGCGATCGTCACCTCGCACGTCCGCGGCCCCTCGACGCGGAGCGGCACGTCGGCGCCCGCGTCGGTCCCGTTCCAGACGATCGAGACCCCGACCGTCGTCTCGCCGGCGAGCGTGATCGCCCGCGCGTCCGGGACGACCGCGAGGAGGCCGTTCCCGGTCACCCCCTCGCCGAGGTTCTCCAGCCAGTACGCGCTCTCCGCGGGGTCGTCCGCGACCGGGTCGAGGCTCGGGGCGTCGGGATCGGGCGGGCGGCCTTCGATTTCGAGGAGCAGCGTCGAGGGCCCGGGCCAGAGCACGCACCGGCCTCCGAACGCGATCGCATGGGCGGAGATCGTGTGCGTGTCGAGCGGCGCCTCGAGGGGGGACGCGCGCTCTGCACGGAGGACGCGGGTTCGCGTTCCGAGCGTCGTCCACCCGCCCCGGGAGTCGCCGGAGTCGGGCCGCAGCCGCAGGGCGACCTGCCGTACGCCCGACGGATCGTCCTCCGGCGGCGTTCGCCAGTGCGCGTACGGGAACCCGACCGGCTTGAACGCCAGCAGTTCGACGTCGTCCCGATCGCCGTCGTGGAGCCGCTCGACCTGGAGGAACGACCCGCGCGCCGGCAGGTCCCCCTCGTGCGCGGATTCGAGCGTCACCGCCGGGTCGTGGTGCAGCCGCATCGCCGCGTGCGCCAGTCCCGCCCCCCGCCAGTCGCCGTCGTGGGGGAGGACCGCGTAGCGGAACGTGTGCGTCCCGTGCATCGCGCCGAGCGCCGGCCCGTCGATCCAGAGCCCCGACGGCCAGCTCGGACAGCTCCGGAGGAGGTTCAGCCCGACCGTCCCGTCCGGCGCGACGTGGACGCTCACGGAACCTTCGTTCACGACGGCGACGCCGTGGTCCGGGGCCGGGGCTCCCCGGAGGGCGAGCCAGTGTCCCGGGAGGAGAAGCTCGTGCTCGCCGTCGTAGAAGGAGGCGAGCAGGGCGCGGATCGAATCGGGCGACTCCCCGACCGGGACTGCGATCGTCGTGATCTCCGCGCCCTCCAGGACGTCGGGATGATCCGCCGCGTCGCGGAGCAGCACGATGCGCAGGTCCGGGACGTTCGAGTCGAACGCGAGGTCGCCGTACGGGCGCGTCCCCGCCTCGCGCAGCGTGCTCGTCACCCCGGACCGTGCCAGCCAGGCGACCAGCTCGTTCGCGCCCTCCCGCTCTTGCTCGCTCGCCCCCTCCGGCAGCACGACGTCCGCCACCCCGACCGCCACCCGCGGCCCCCCGTCGTCCGCGCCGACCACGAGGGTCGACGACAGGTCGACCCACCGGTGGCACGCCTGGTCGAGGGTCCACGGGTCGACGGCGGTGTCGACGTCGCGCGCGAACGGCCGCCCGATCGCCGTCCCCGCCGTCTCGTGCACCGGCCGCCCGCCCGGCACGTCGAACGGGAACGTCACGCGCAGCAGCTCGTTCCGTCCCTTCCAGTCGACGACCTCGGTCTCGACCCGGAGCATCCGCTCGCCCGGGAGGAGCGTCGTCGTCTGCCGCTTGGTGAACACCTCGTCCCGCGCCTCGACGGTGATCGACCACCGGTCGGAGCGGACGACCCGCGCCGCGCCGTCCGCCGCGGGCCTCGACGCCCCGGTCGGCGCGAGGTGCCACGGCCCCTCGCCGTGCCCCGGCAGGACCGGGTACTCGTCGAGCAGCACGAGCGCGTTCCCCGGCCCGCGCAGCAGCTCGCGCCCCGACGCCTTGTCGACGAGGCTCGCGATCGCGCCGCCCCGGTCGAGGTCGAGCGCCACCCGGAAGTGCTCGTTCTCGAGGGTCGTCCCGTCGACCGTCCGCGCGTCGGCCGGGCGGGACCTCGGCCGGCACCACCCGACCGCGGGGACCTCGCCGGCGAACGACCCGGTCGCGGGGACGGGGCGCGCGAGCGGGTTCCACGCGATCGGGGTCCCGTCCCCCTCGTCGACCGTGATCCGCCGGCCGAGAAACCGGAGCGCCCGCGCCTCGACCTCCCGGGCGATCTCGACCGCGTCGCGGTAGCCGGCCATCACGTCGAGGTACACCTCGTCCGACATCGACCCGGTGACGCCGTCGTGGTGCGCGTTGAACAGGAGCTGCCGCCACGCGCGGTCGATCGCCGCCCACGGGAACGGCGCCCCCTCCAGCCACGCGCACGTCGCCCAGAGCTCGGCGTCGCGGACCGCCGACTCCGCCTCGCGGTTCGCGGTCTTCAGGTCGGCGAACGAGACCGCGCACCCGGTGTAGATCGGGTTCATGTCGCGCGTGATCAACGGCAGCACGCGGCCGCTCTCGGCGAGCCCGCGGTCGACCGCCGCGAAGAACCCGTCCGACGTGTCGATCCGCAGCGTCGGCGACGCGAACCGCGCGTTCCACGCCCGGACGATCTCGCCGAGGTCCTCGAGCGGCCGGACGAAGTCCATGTGCATCGGCAGCATCACGTTCCGTGTCGCGGCCGGCCGCTTCAGGTCCTCGAACAGGTCGGCGAGGACGCGCTCGTTCGCCCGCGCGTCGCCGTCGGTCCGGTTCCGCCCCGGCGCCAGCCGCTCGTAGCCGACGCCGTAGTGGCCGGTCATGTAGTGCGCGACGACCGCCGAACCGCCGGGGCCCGCCCAGTGGAACTCGCTCGGGAAGTGGACCGCCGCCCGGTCGATCCCCCACTGGTGGAAGGGACCGCGCGCGAACGCGCCGTAGGCGCGGCCGAGGGTCGCCATCACGCCGGGGAACGACGGGTCGTGCCCGAAGACGTCGCACTGCCAGAACGCGAGCGACCGTCCGTGCAGGACGTCCCGCTGGAAAAGCGTGCCGTAGATGCCGTTCCGGATCGTCGCCTCGAGCGAGACGAGCGTCGACGACAGCTCGTTGTACGTCCCGCCGACGACGCCCGCCCGACCCTCGTCGATCGCGGCGCGGAGCCGGTCGCGCCACGCCGGCCGCGCCTCGAGGAACGTCTTCACGTACGGGAGCTGGTGGACCGCGAAGACGTAGTCCGGGTCGCGCTCCGACTGCGCGAGGTGCTCCTCCATCAACCGCAGCCCCGGTCCGACGTGCGGGTCCATGCGCGCGCCGGTCTCGGTGTAGTTCGCCTGCGTGTTCCACCAGACCGGGTCGAAGTGGAAGCCGGGGACGAGCCACATCGTCCAGCCGTCCTCGGGGCGGTCGAACTGGACGTCCCGTTCGAGCGTCCTTCCGTCGTCGAGAAAGACGCGGAGCGTGACCGCGCCGCGCGTCCCCTCGTCCGGCAACGGCGCCGGGACGAGCGCGCGGCCGCCGACGAGCGGGATCGGCTCGCCGACCGCGCCGTCCTCTCCGCGCAGGGCCGCCGTCCCGCTCCGGACCCCGCCGGGGACCGCGACGTCCAAGACCGCCCGCGCCGGCGCGTCGCCGTCCGGAGCGAGGATCAGGGAGGTCGCGCGGACCTCGACGGCCGGCGGGTCGGTCGCGGCGAACGTCAGCAGCAGGACGGCGGCGGCGAGCATCGTCCGAGTGTAGCCGCGCCGGCGGAGCGGGTACCCTCCGCGGACCGCGACCGCGGAGGCGGCGACATCATGACCGAGCTGTACGACACGATCGGCGCGGGGTACGCGCCGCGCCGCGTCTCCGACCCGCGGATCGCGCGCCGCCTTCGGAGGTGCCTCGCCGACGGTCCGGTCGTGAACGTCGGCGCCGGCGCCGGGTCGTACGAGCCGGCGGACCTCCCGACGGTCGCCGTCGAGCCGTCCATGAGAATGATCGCTCAGCGCCGGTCGACGGCGCCGGTCGTGCGCGCGACGGCGGAGCGCCTCCCGTTCCGCGACGGCGCGTTCGACTCCGCGATGGCGGTCCTGACGGTGCACCACTGGCCCGACCCGGCGCGCGGTCTGTCGGAGCTCGCCCGCGTGGCGCGGCGCTCGGTCGCCGTGATGACCTGGGACCCGGCGGCGGCGGGGTGGTGGCTCGTCGACGACCTCTTCCCGGAGCTCCTCGCGATCGACCGCGCGATCTTCCCGCCGCTCGACCTCTTCCGCGCCGCCTGGGGACGGATCGAGGTCGAGACGGTCCCGGTCCCCGCCGACTGCACCGACGGCTTCCTCGGCGCCTACTGGCGGCGCCCCGAGGCGTACCTCGACCCGGCCGTGCGCGGCGCGATGTCGACGTTCGCTCGGGTGCCGGAGGTCGAGGCGCGGGTCGAGCGGCTCCGCGCCGACCTGGCGTCGGGCGCCTGGGCGCGGCGCCACCGCCGGCTCCTCGACGAGGAGTCGCTCGACGTCGGCTACCGGATCGTCCGCGCGACCCGGCGCTGAACGCCGGCCGAGCGGGCGTCGACGCTCACGGCGCGGTCCCCTTCAGCCCGTTCGACGCAGCGAACCCCTGCGGGCCGCCGGGGTCCGCGATCCACGCCTGCAGGAACACCTCGAACCCGGGCGGCATCGCGGCGGGGAGCGTCCCCGCGATCGCGAGGTCGCCGGCCGCGTCGAGAGGGAGGCCGAACGCGATCAGGTCCGGGTTCGGGAGCATCGTCCCGCCCGCGAACGGGGCGGAGAGCGCGCTCGCGCCGAGGACCAGGGCGGCGGTCCCGTTCGGGAGGCCGTTCGACAGCGCGAGGGAGAACGGGCTCCCGATGCAGAGCGGCCCGCTCGCCGCGAGGGTCGGCGTGCCGTTCTGGCCGGCGAGGCCGAGCCCGAGGTTCGTCCACGGCGCGGTCCCGTCGGGGGCGCCGAGCGATCCGTCGCAGTTCACGTTCTGCATGAAGACGTCGCCCGCGTCGACGCGCTGGTCGGTCCAGGCGAGGATCGACTGTCCGACGGCGCTGGTCACCGCCGCGAGCCGCGACTTGGCGCTCGGGGTCGAGGCGACGTCGCCCTCCGGCTGGTCGATCGCGCCGGTCGGATCGAGCCGGAGCGCGCGGAGGACGCCCTGCCCGAAGCTCGGGGTCCGGACGAAGAAGACCGACGTCGAGAACTCGCCGGCGAGGTTCCGGACGTTCCCGATCTCGACCGAGCCGAGCGGGACGTGGGTCGCGCCCGTGTTCCCCCAGAGCCGGTTCCCGGCGGCGTCGAACTTCTGGCTCGCGACCCCGAACTGCGACTGGAGGGAGTTCTGCTCGACCCAGCTCACGATCGTCGCGTTCGTCTTCGGCACGAACGAGACCGTCGGGTTCACCCGGATCTGCGTGGCGTCGGTCGAGACCGCCACGCCGTCGTGCGGGAACAGCTCGGTGCCGTTCGCGCGGATCCGCTGCGCCCAGCACTGCAGCGGCGAGCTCGTGTACCACGCGAAGACCGCGCCGCCGCTCCCGTCCGGGACGAAGCTCGGGAAGTTGCCGATCTGCAGGCTGCCGGTGTCGAACACCGCGACCGGCGCCGCGCCCCAGAGCGGCGCGCCGGACGCGTCGAACTTCTGCGTCACGAGTCGGCGCGGCGACGAGAAGCCGCCGGTCTGGTGCACGATCGACACGATCACGTCCGTCCCCGTGGCGTGCAGGTCGGCGACGGAGTACGAGCCGGCGGCGGGGGTCAGGACGACGTCGCTCGCCCACTGCGGGGCGCCGGCGGCGTCGAGCTTCATGAGCCGGACCGACTGGTTCTGCGTCCACGCCACGACGGCGCCGCCGTCCGACGGCCCGGC
>JBICIB010000322.1:0-2710 GCA_043101415.1 Planctomycetota bacterium JB042
CTCTTCCGATCTGCGCTGGCGTACTCGAGCGTGGCCCAGATCGGATACATCCTGGTCGGCGTCACGATGTTGACGGTCGACGGGATGACCGGCGCGCTGGTGCACGTCTTCAACCACGCCCTGATGAAGGGCGGGCTGTTCATGGTGCTCGGTTGCGTGGTGGCGCGGGTCGGCGGGAGCCGCCTGGGCGACCTGCGCGGGATCGGGCGCCGCATGCCGCTCACCGCGATCGCGTTCGTGATCGGCGGGCTCGGGATGATCGGCGTCCCGACGACGGTCGGATTCGTCAGCAAGTGGTACCTCGTCCTCGGCGCGCTCGAGGCGGGTCGCTGGCCCGTGGCGGCCTTGATGCTCGTGTCGTCGCTCCTGGCGGTCGTCTACATCTGGCGGGTCGTGGAGGTGATGTACTTCCAGGAGCCCGAGGACGCGCCGGACATCGACGAGTCGAAGACGGACGAGGCGCCGCTCGGGATGCTCCTGCCGACGTTGGTGATGATCGGGGCGACGATCTGGTTCGGCCTCGACACCGACCTGACCGTCGACGTCGCGCGGCGGACCGCCGCGATGCTGCTCGGAGACGGTTCGTGAGCCCGGAGCGCCTGATCCTCCTCTGCATGGTCGTGCCCGCGATCGGGGCGGCGCTCCTGCCGTTCTTCTCGCGCTGGCCGAACCTCCGCGAGACGGTCACGATCGCGACGTCGCTCGTGCTCTTCCTCGTCGTCGGCGAGGTCCGGGAGGACTTCGCCGCGGGCGTGCGGCCGGTGGTCGAGCTGGCCGAGGTGATGCCCGGACTCTCGCTCTCGTTCCAGGTCGAACCGCTCGGGATGCTGTTCGCGCTGGTCGCGTCGACGCTCTGGATCGTCACGTCGTTCTACGCCATCGGCTACATGCGGGCGCACCACGAGACGAGCCAGACCCGGTTCTTCGCCTGCTTCGCCGGGGCGATCGCGGCGACGATGGGGATCGCGCTGGCGTCGAACGTCTTCACGCTGTTCGTCTTCTACGAGGTGCTGACGTTCTCGACCTGGCCGCTCGTGACGCACGCGCGGACCGACGCGGCGAAGAGGTCGGGGCGGATCTACCTCGGGATCCTGGTCGGGACCTCGGTCTGCTTCCTCCTGTTCGCGGTGATCTGGACCTGGTTCGCGGCCGGGACGCTCGACTTCACGCCGGGCGGGATCCTCCGCGGGAAGGTCGAGGGGCCGCACGTGGCGATCCTCCTCGCGCTGTACATGTTCGGCACCGGCAAGGCGGCGCTGATGCCGTTCCACCGCTGGCTCCCGGCGGCGATGGTCGCGCCGACCCCGGTCTCCGCGCTCCTCCACGCGGTCGCGGTCGTCAAGGCGGGCGTCTTCACGGTCCTCAAGATCTCGATCTACGTCTTCGGCGTCGACTTCCTCTGGGAGACCGCGGCGAGCCGGTGGCTGCAGTGGGTCGCCGCGGCGACGATCGTGCTCGCGTCCCTGGTGGCGATGACCAAGGACAACCTGAAGGCGCGGCTGGCGTACTCGACGATCAGCCAGCTCTCGTACATCACCCTCGGCGCGTCGATGGCGACCGAGCTCGGGATGATCGGCGGCGGCGTGCATATCGCCACGCACGCGGTCGGGAAGATCACCCTCTTCTTCTGCGCCGGCGCGGTCTACGTCGCGCTGCACAAGACCGACATCAGCCAGATGCGAGGGATCGGGCGGCAGATGCCGTTCACGATGGCCGCGTTCTTCGTCGGCGCGTGTTCGATCATCGGCCTCCCCCCGATGGGAGGGGCGTGGAGCAAGTGGTACCTCGCGCTCGGGGCGCTCGAGGCCGAGCAGGTGGCGTTGGTGGCGGTGCTGATGATCAGCTCGCTCCTGAACGTGGCGTACCTGCTGCCGATCCCGGTGATGGCGTTCCTCGGGCGACCGGACCCGGCGCCCGATCGAGGGGACCACGGGGGCCACGGGCACGGGCCCGAGCCGGGGAAACTCCACGAGGCGCCGCTCTTCTGCGTCGTGCCGCTCTGCCTCACCGCCGTGGGGTGCGTGCTGCTGTTCCTGTTCCCCGAGCCGTTGGTCGACCTGGTCCGGGCGCTCCCGCTCGGCGGACCGGGAGGAGGGTAGGCGATGGCCGCGCACGGCGACGGCAAGCTCGACGACCCGAAGCGGGCGACCCTGCTGCTCCGCGTCTTCTACGCGGCGTGCGGCGTCGTGCTCCTTTCGGAGTTCCTGATCCACAAGCACGGCGAGCACCCGCTCGAGGAGACGCCGCTCTTCCACGGCTGGTACGGGTTCCTGGCGATCGTGGTCCTCGTCTTCGTGTCGGTCGGACTGCGCAAGGTGGTGCTCCGTCCCGAGGACTACTACGGGGACGTGGAGGTCGACCCGGCCGCGGCCGACGACGCCGGGGAGGAGGCTCGTCATGGGTGACGGCTTCCACCCCGCGCTCGTCTTCTTCGTCGGCGCCGCGGTCGTCGCGGCGCTCCGCGGCGTCGCCCGGAGCGCGGTGTCGGTGCTCGTGCCGGTCGTGTCGTTCGTCCTCCTGCTCGGGTTCGAGCCGGGGGTGCACGGCCACTTCCAGCTCCTCGAGTACGCGCTCGAGCCGATCCGGGTCGACGACCTGAGCCTGCTGTTCGGCTACCTGTTCCACCTCGCCGCCTTCGTCGGGGTCGTCTACGCGTGGCACGTCCGCGACGGCATGCAACAGGTCGCGGCGCTGGCCAGATCGGAAGAGC
>JBICIB010000323.1:0-4650 GCA_043101415.1 Planctomycetota bacterium JB042
GCGGTGTTCTCCTGCTTGACGGGGGGGTTCTTGCGGCTCGGCATCGCTCCTCTGTTCCTCGTGGTTTCACGCCTGCGGACAAACCGTTCCTTTCTACCTCCGCGACCCGCCGATCGGAAGGGGCAACCGGCCTCGCGCCTTCGGAACGGCGCCGGCCGCCGCTTCCCGTCCGGCGGGGAATGGACCGCGCCCTCGGGACGCGGGTCGCCGGTTCTCCTATGATCGCGCGCATGACGTCGGTCGGGACGAGCCTCCCCCGCCTGGACGGGCCCGCGAAGACGACGGGGCGCGCGCGCTACGTCGACGACCTCGTCTTCCCGGACATGCTGCACGCCCGCACGATCCGGTCGGAGGTCGCGCACGGGACGATCACGCGGATCGAGCACGACCTCGAACGGCGCGGGTTCGTGGTCTGTTCGGCGCGCGACGTCCCCGGCGAGAACGTCGTCCAGCTCATCGAGGACGATCAGCCGTGCCTCGCCGACCGGGTCGTGCGCCACCGCGAGGAACCGATCCTCGTCGTCGCCCATCCGGAGAAGGACGCGCTCCTCGAGGCGGCGGCGACGATCGAGATCGACCCGCTCCCGGCGTGCTTCGACCCGGAGGCGTCCGGGACCGTCTTCAAGGCGCTCCGCCTGCGGAAGGGGACGCCGGCCGACGGGTTCGCCGCCGCCGATCTCGTGGTCGAGGGGACGTACCGGACGGGGTCGCAGGAGCAGCTCTACCTCGAGCCGCAGGGCGTGGTCGCGGTGCCGGAGCGGGGCGGCATCACGATCCACGGCTCCCTGCAGTGCCCGTACTACGTCCACGCCGCGCTGGTCCGGCTCCTCGGCCTCCCGTCCCGGAAGGTCCGCGTGGTGCAGACCGAGACCGGCGGCGGCTTCGGCGGCAAGGAGGAGTACCCGTCGATGATCGCCGGCCACGCGGCGCTCCTCGCCCGGAAGGCGGGCCGGCCGGTCAAGCTGATCTACGACCGCGAGGAGGACATGCGGGCGACGACGAAGCGCCACCCGTCGATCGTCCGCCACCGGACCGGCGTCACCCGCGACGGGCGGCTCGTCGCGATCGAGGTCGACGTCCTCCTCGACGCCGGCGCGTACGTCACCCTCTCGCCGGTCGTCCTGTCGCGCGGCGTGCTGCACGCGACCGGCGCGTACCGCTGCGACCACGTCGAGGTCCGCGGCCGGGCCGTCCTCACGAACACCCCGCCGAACGGCGCCTTCCGGGGGTTCGGCGCCCCGCAGACCCTCTTCGCGGCGGAGGTGCACATGGACCGGATCGCGGCGGAGCTCGGCCTCGATCCGGTGACGATCCGCGAGCGGAACCTCCTCCGCCGCGGCGACACGACCGCGACCGGCCAGAAGATGAAGGCGGACTGCTCGGCGCGGAAGGTCCTGAAGGAGGCGGTGCGCCGGACCGACTTCCGTCGCCGCCGGAAGCGGCTCGCCGGGACGGACCGCGGGCTCGGGCTCTCGCTCTTCTTCCACGGCTCGGGGTTCACCGGCGCCGGCGAGGAGCGGCTCGCCTCGCGCGCGACCCTCGAGACGACCGCGCGCGGCGTCCGGATCCTCGTCTCGTCGACCGAGATCGGCCAGGGGACGCGGACCATGCTCGCCCAGATCGTCGCCGACGCGCTCGAGCGGCCCGTCGCCGAGGTCGAGGTCTCCCCCGCCGACACCGCGCTCGTCCCCGACTCCGGCCCGACCGTCGCGTCGCGGACGTGCATGGTGGTCGGGCGGATCCTGCTGCGCGCGGCGACGGCGATGCGGAAGAAGCTCGCCGGCGCGCCCCCCGCGGAGTGGCACGCCGCGCACGGCCCGCTCCGCGTGACGCGATCGTACCGGCCGCCGCCCGGGCACGCCTGGGACGACGAGCGGTACGTCGGCGACGCGTACGCCGCGTACGCCTGGGCCGCGAACGTCGCCGAGGTCGAGCTCGACCCGCTCACGTTCGAGGTCCGGCCGATCCGGCTCACCGCCGTCGTCGACGTCGGGAAGGCGATCCACCCGACGCTCGTCCGCGGCCAGATCGAGGGGGGCGCCGCGCAGGGGGTCTCGTGGGCGCTCCTCGAGGACGTCGTGGTCGAGGACGGCGTGATGAAGAACGCGCAGCTCACCAACTACGTCCTCCCGACGACGCTCGACACTCCGGAGCTCGACGTCGTGCTCGTCGAGTCGCCGTTCCGGCACGGTCCGTTCGGCGCGAAGGGGGTCGGCGAGTGTCCGATCGACGGGCCGGCCCCCGCCGTCGCGAACGCCCTGCGCCACCTCGGCCTGGACGTCCGGTCGATCCCCGCCACCCCCGAGCGCCTGATGGAGACCCCGTGCGTTTCGAGCTGAACGGCGAACCGGTCGAGGTCGACGCGCCGCCGATGGCGCGCCTCCTCGACGTCCTCCGCGAACGACTCGCCCTGACCGGGTCGAAGGAGGGGTGCGGCGAGGGGGAGTGCGGCGCCTGCACGGTCTGGATCGACGGCGACGCGGTCTGCTCGTGCCTCGTCCCAGCGGCCCAGGTCGAGGGGGCCCGGGTCACCACGATCGAGGGGCTCCCGGAGGACCACCCGCTGCACCGGTGGTTCGTCGCCGAGGGGGGCGCCCAGTGCGGCATCTGCACCCCCGGGATGGTGATGGCCGCCGCGAAGCTCGGCGAGAAGCCGACGCGCGACGAGATCAAGACCGCGCTGGCGGGGAACCTCTGCCGGTGCACCGGGTACGAGGCGATCTACCGCGCGATCGAGAGGGCGCTCTCGTGAGGACGGCGACCGCCCCGCTCGAGCTCCACCGGGCCCGTTCGCTCGAGGACGCCCTGACGAGGCTCGCGGACGCGTCCGACCTCCGCCCGATCGCCGGCTGCACCGACGTCTTCGTCGAGGCGAACTTCGGGACGCTCGACGACCGCCGGTTCCTCGACCTCTGGCCGCTCCGCGAGACGCTCGGCCGCATCGAGCTCCGGGACGACCGCCTCGTGATCGGCGCGCTCGCGACGTACACCGAGGTCCTCGGCTCGCCGCTCGTCCGCGAGCGACTGCCGATCCTCGCCGAGGCGGCGGCGGTGATCGGCGGGGTGCAGATCCAGAACCGCGGCACGATCGGCGGGAACGTCGCCAACGCCTCCCCCGCCGGGGACACGCCGCCGGTCTTCCTCGCCGTCGACGCCGAGGTCGTCCTCCGGAGCGCGAGCGGCGAACGGCGCGTGGCGTACGGCGCGTTCCACACGGGGTACCGGACGACGGCGCGGCGGCCGGACGAGCTGATCGTCGCGATCGAGACGCCGCCGGTCGACGGCCGGCCGTTCTTCCGAAAGGTCGGCACGCGCGCGGCGCAGGCGATCTCGAAGGTCGTGGTGGCCGGCGTCCGCGGCGACCGGCCCGCGATCGCGGTCGGCTCGATCGCGCCGACGGTCGTCCGCCTGCCGGAGACCGAGCGCGCGCTCGCGCGCGGGGCCGGGCGGGACGAGGTCCGGGAGACCGTCGCCCGCGAGATCGCGCCGATCGACGACGTCCGCTCGACGGCGCGCTACCGGCGGACGGTCACCGCGAACCTGGTCGACGACGCGTTCTTCGGAGACCGCTGACCGGCGAGGGGGACGTCTCCGGGATTCCGTCTTCGCTCCCCGCCCCCGCTCCCCTTCCTCCCGGGGTGACCTGCCCCGAGGGGAAAGCGAGCGACCATGACGGGTGAAGACGGAACGGCGGCGGCGCGCGTGCCGCCGGGCGACGGGAGCCGAGAGCCCTCTCGCGGCGAACGGCCGGGAGAGGTCTTCCTCAGCTGGTCGGGGAGCGCGAGGAGGCTGGCGGAGGCGTTGTCGAACCTCCTCCAGCTCGTCGGCGTGAACCCGTTCCTCAGCCAGGTGAGCATCAAGGCCGGCCGGCGCTGGGAGGACGAACTGGAGAAGGCGCTCGCCGCGTGCGACCACGCGATCATCCTCGTCACCCCCGACGCCGTCCGGTCGCCCTGGGTGATGTGGGAGGCGGGAGCGATCCACAACCAGCCGCGGCCGACCCGGGTCTTCCCGGTCCTCGTCGGCGTGAGCGAGGGGCCCGACCCCCTGAGGCGGCTGCAGGCGGTCTCGCTGCAGGCCGACCTCGAGACGGACGAGCTGAAGGAGCGGGTCCGCGAGGTGACGAAGGAGGTGGTCCGCGCGGTCGGGAAGCCGTCGTCGGCCTTCCAGCGGATCTTCGACCTCTACTGGGACAACGAGCTGAGGACGGTCCTCGACGAGACCCTGGTCGAGGCGCGTCGGACCCGGACGACCGAGCAGCTCGCGATCGCGCTGTCGGACGCGGAGGCGAACGTGCGCCAGCTCGCCGAACAGATGCGCATCCTGACCGCCACCCAGGACGACCCCTGCTACTTCATGGACGCGTCCTACAACATCACGCTCGCGAACATCGCCGCGTACCTGATGTTCGACCTCGAGGTGAGCGACGGACGTCCGCGGCCGATCCACAAGTTCATCGCGTCGATCAAGGGGCAGCTCACGAACTTCGACGCGATGATCGAGAACTTCAACCGGAAGTTCAACGCGAAGGACCTCCCGCCGCCGCGCGTCGACTCCGAACCGGCGATCTTCCAGCACGAGGCGTTCGGCGAGGTCCGGATGAACAAGATCGGCATCGCCGTGCCCGACGTCATCTCGCGGCGGAAGCGG
>JBICIB010000324.1:0-8273 GCA_043101415.1 Planctomycetota bacterium JB042
GAGAAGTGGAGCCCCTCGCGATCGCAGAGGTCCATCAGGCGGCGGAAGGCGTCGAGCGCCTCGGCCTCGGGGTCGGTCTTCGTGGTGGCGGCGGGCGTCGTCGTGGTCGTCATCGGTTCGTTCCTCCATGATCGACAGGGGAGAGTATCGGCGACCGCGCGCGCCACGTCCAGCAGAAAACGACGCGCGCGGTAAAAAACGTGGGGTCAGATCGGGCCGATCGGGCCGATCGGGCGGCCGCGGAAGTCGGCCGGGTCGAGGTCGAAGTCGCGCGGGTCCAGGTCGTACCCGTCCGGGTTCGCGGCGCCGGCCGCGGCGTCGCCCCACGGGGCCAGCTCGAGGTCGGCGGGGTCGGCGTAGTCGATGGGGGAGAGGTCGGTGTTCGGCATCGGTCGGTTCTCCGGTCAGGGGAAGGGGAGGGGACGCGCGACGTTGCGCGCCCCCTTGGCAGGGGCGCTAGTCGAGGATGACGTGCACCCTCCACGTCGTCGGCGCGTCGTCGCCCGTGTCGCACTCCCCCCAGAACTCGTAGACGCCGGCCGCCGTGTTCCGCGCCTCTCCCTCGGACTCCTGGAGGAGCGCCGCGATGATCCCCTCCCGCTGCCCGTCCCCCGCGGGGCAGGAGACACGGACGATCTCGTTCTGTCGCCGCGAGGTCTCGATCGCGTCGTCGATGAGCTGCGTGGTCGCGCTGTAGAGGTTGGCGTTGAGAATGGTCATGGGTCGGTTCTCCATGCTCTGAGCGTAGCCGCTCGGTCGGTCGATGGGTGGAGTATCGACGTTTTACCGCGCGTCCGCAAGGCAGAAAAGACGTACGCGGTAAAAAAGAGGCCGCCCCGGATCCCCCTCCGAATCCGGGGCGGCGGTGGGCCGGAAGCAAGGAGGAACGAGACCCCCGGCCCGTGCGCGATGCCCGTGCGCCTGTCGATCCCTCGTCTACAGCCGTCGGGCGGGGGGTGTCAAGCGGCTCGGTGCACGCTCGGGCCGGAACTCACCGGGTGGTCGACCTCGATCATGTAGCCGGCGCCGTCGGAGATGTGCGTCAGCGGGTCGCCGTCGACCTTCACCACCTCGCCCGCCTCGTCCGCCTCGACGTTCGCGAGGTCGTACGCTGTCCGCTTCGCGTGGCGGCCCGAGACCACGAGCCCGACCGCCCCCGTCATGGAGCGGCACCGGGAGTTCACGGCGTTCACGCGCGCCCGGACGCTCGGGTTGGCGTCCTCGACGAGCCACCGGAGCCGGCGGCCGAACACCGGCCGGAGCTTCGCGCGGACGAGGTCCCAGTCCGATCCCTCGGTGCTGCTCGTCTTCTTCGCCCGTCCGGTCGCGTCCCCGTAGACCCGCACGTCGCCGGGGTGGTTCGCGTACTTCTCGAGGAACCGATCGCAAACCATTGGCGTGTTGGAGTTTCGCTCGATCCAAACCTCGTCGATGAACGCCGTCACGTTCCCGTCGCTCGGGACGGAGGCGCGCGCTCGCAGCCAGGCCGGCGCCGGGATCTCCTGCGCGATCGCGAGGACGCCGGGGCTCCGGTTGAAGTCGAAGCCGATCCGGAGCGGGAGGTTCGGGTCGTACGGGACCTCCTCGCCGCGCCGCGGGTCCGCGACGTTCACGTCCTCATCGAAGGCGTAGTAGAGCCGCCCGGCGAACTCGACGAACCGGCCGAGGTACTCCTGCCGGTAGACGAGCGTGTCCATCGTCGACTTCGCGTTCCGGATCTCGGCCGCCGCCGCCTCCCGGCCGAGGTAGAGCGGGAGCGCGGTCTCGGAGAACCAGGTGTGGAACGAGGCGTCCTCGAGCTCGCCGTGCTCGATGGACTGCGCGTAGCCGAACAGCTTCTTCCGCCCCTCGGGCGTCCCCTCGAGGATCATCCAGCCGCCGCGGACCATCATCGGCCGGACGTGCTCGTCGATCAGGTCGTCGGGGCAGTTGTCGAACTCGGTGATGAGGAAGCCGTCGCCGAACCCGCCCTCGATCCGCTCCGGGACGTCGACGCCCGAGACCCGGATGAAGTTCCCGTCCCGGAGGTCGATCCGGAGCTCCGACTTCGAGATCGCCCGCTTCGGGTCGCCGTGACGTAGCGCCCACGTCGGGACCATCTTCCGTAAGTCGTTCCAGAAGATGTTCTTGGCTTGCTGGTGCGTCGGCGCGCACGCGAAGAACGCGCCCCCGTCGAGCGGGGTCGTGATGGCGGCGTGGACGAGCTTCCGCTTCCCGATCTCGGTCTTCGCGGACCGGCGGCCGGCGGCGACGATGATCGTCCGCTCGCGGGCGTTCCAGAACCGGACCTGCTCCGGGAGGAGCCGCATGGGGGACATGCGCTTGCGGAGGACCTGTCGCGCCATCCCGCGCGGCGTCTACCGAATCCGGTCGCCGGGCGCAACGCTTTACCGCGGATGTTGCTTGACACGGACGGAGTCCGCTCCTAGCACACGCGGCGACCGACAGGGGAGAGCGCGTCCATGTCCGAGATCGCCGAAGTCCCGTACGAGCCCGAGAGCCCCGCGGAGAAGCCGGGCGTCCAGACGAGCGAGTTCGCGCTCTCGGTCGGCGCCGTCGTCGCGTACGTCGCGGCGAAGGTGTTCGGCATCGAGATCGACCCCGTCGACGTCGCGGCGCTCATCGGCATCGTCGCCCCGTACGTCCTCGGCCGCTCGATCGCGAAGCGGCCGCAGTCGCTCCTCTCGTGACGGACGGCCCCGGCACCTTCGCCGAGACCGGCTCCGGCCGGAAGGACACCCCGTTCTCGCCGTCCGTGCGGTGGGAGGGGATGCAGGACGACATCGAGCTCGCCGAGGATCTCTGCGCCGGGACGGGCGCGATGCGCGGGCGCATCCGGCGGATCTCGGGCGAGAAGGACGAGCACTACGCGCAGCGCGTCGACCGCGCGGTGCTGACGGAGTTCTTCCGCGGGGCGATCGACACGCTCTCGGGGCTCCCGTTCCAGCAGGACGTCACGATCGAAGGGCTCCCGCCGGCGCTCGACTACCTCCGGAGCGACATGGACGGCCGCGGGCGCTCCGCGGCGACGGTCGCGTACGAGACCCTCCGGAACATCCTCAAGCACGGGCTCGGGCACCTCCTCTCGAGCCGCGACGGCGTCCCGACGAACGACGCCCGGCTCGCCGGCAGCACCGACCGGGTCGCGACTCGGCTCGAGGAGCTTCGGGCGCGTGTCTACGTCGCCCCCGTGTCGGCGAACGAACTCCGGGCGTGGCACCACGACGAGGAGACCGGCGATCTCGACGAGTTCCGCATCGTCGGCTCGCGGCTGATCCGCGAGGACGGCAAGCGGTGGACCGACAAGGAACAGCCGACCGTCACGGTGTACGAGCTGGAGCCCGGCGGCGTCGGAGTGGTGTCGACGTTCGTCGAGGACAAGACGGCCGAGGACGGCTACGCGATCCTCGGGACGCCGAAGCCGTTCGACTCGGGCCTCGACGAGGCGCCGCTCGTCACGGTCTACGGCGGCCAGACCGGGGAGATGACGGCGCGGTCGATCCTCGCCCCGCTCGCCGAGCTGAACCTCGCGCACTTCCTCTCGGACGTCGACCAGCGGCACGCGCTCCGGATCGCCCGGTACGCGCTCCTCTGCATGTTCGGCGTGAAGGAGGACGACCTCGACGTCGACGTGCACATCGCTCCGGTCGCGGTCTACAAGTTCAAGAAGGGCCGCAACGAGTCCGGCATGGAGTTCGTCGAGACGACGGGCGCCGCGCTCGAGGCCGGGGCGAACTCGCTCCGCCACGACGAGGAGCGGATGGAGGTCCTCCGCGGCCAGCCGCTCGCGCGCGAGTCGGCCGCGAAGACGGCGACCGGCGCCAACATCGACGAGAACCGGGGGCTCTCGGCGCTCCAGTCGATCATCCGCGCCGTCAATAAGGGCATGGAGGCGGCGATCCGGCAGGCGATCACCTGGGCCGGTCTCCCGCAGCCTCCGGAGGAGGGGGACGGCGCGCTCCGCGTCGTCCTGTTCTCCGACTTCAAGTCGTCGAACCTCGAGCTCGCGAAGGTCTTCATCGATGCCGCGGTCGCGCTCGGACTCCCGAAGCGGTCGGTCCTCGAGGGGATGCAGCGGTTCGGTCTCCTGCCGGGGGACGAGGACCTCGACGCGATCCTCGCCGAGATCGAGAAGGCGGACGCGGACGAGGCCGATCGGGCGTTCCGCGAGGCGGCGGCGCTCGCCGCGGCGCGGGGCAAGCTCGGGCCGCCGCAGCAGGACGACGGAGCCGACGACGGTCCTCCCCGCGAGGAGTGACGGTTGATCCGGAAGTTCGAGAGCGTCGAGGAGGCGTACCAGGCGCTCGTCCACGAACGCGCGATCCAGGTCGCGCAGTTCACGAACGGGCAGGTCCGCGACGTCGTCGACCTGCTGGGCGGGCTCCTCGGCGAACTCGACGAGACCATCGGAGCGCGGCTCGCGAACATCTCGGCGCGCGGGCCGGACGTGGACTTCCGGTCCACGAAGCGGCTCCAGGCGCTCCGGGCCACGATCACGGACCTCGTCTCGGAGACGATCCGCGAGGCCCGCGCCGTCGCGCTCCCGGACCTCCGCCGGTTCGGCGTCGTCGAAGCGAAGTGGGCCGTTCAGGCGCTGACCGACACCTACCCGTTCCAGCTCGCGACGACGGTCCCGCCAGCGCCGCTCCTCCGCTCGCTCGTCACGTCCCGGCCGTTCGAGGGGGCGCTGTGGGGCGACCACTGGACGGGGCTCGAGGCCGTGACGCGGCGGAACATCGAGCGCGAGGTGCTGCGCGGGATCACGTCCGGCGAGGGACACGAGCAGATCGTCCGGCGGCTCCGGGGGACGCGCGCGAACGGCTACCGCGGCGTCTGGAAGACGACGAAGCAGCACGCCGCGACCGTCGTCCGGACGGCCGCGAACCACGTCAGCGCGCAGGCGCGGGTCGAGACCGCGAAGGAGAACCGCCGGCTCATCCGGTCGGAGCGGTTCATCGCGACGCTCGACGCGCGGACGACGGACATCTGCTTCTCGCTCCACGGCCGCGAGTTCGCCATCGGGGAGGGGGACATCCCTCCGATGCACATGCGCTGCCGGTCGACTCGCTCGCCCGTCCCGTTCTCGTTCCGGGACCTCGGGATCGACGTCGACGACCCGCAGTTCACGATCGCGGCGCGGCAGTACGACGACCCGTTCTCGGCGACCGTCCGGCGCGTGAAGGACACGACGACGACCGAGACCTACCTCCGGAACCAGCCGCGCTCCGTCGTCGAGAAGGCGCTCGGGAAGGGGAAGGCCGAGGTCTTCCTGAACGGCCGCGTCCCGCTCTCCCGGTTCGTCGATCGCGAGCTGAACCCGCTCCGGCTCGACGAGCTGATCGAGCTCGACCGCCGGGCCGCCGCCGCCGGCCGGCGCCTCCCGGAGTTCCAGCGACCCGGACAGGTCCCGAGAAAATCCGGTTGACACACACGCGGTAAGGCCCTAGACGCTCGTGAATCCACCACGGGGGAGCTCCGGGAGCGGATGAAGCTCAAGCGCAAGATCGAGAGTCTCGAGGACGTCGACGAGAAGTACCGCGCGCTGTACGTCGAGGCCGACGACGGCGGGTTCGAGCTGGAGTCCGACCTCCTGCCGTCCGGTGACGGCGAGGACGTCGAGGGGCTCCGGGAGGCGGTCCGGCGCGAGCGGCGCGACAAGCGGAAGGCGCAGGCCGACGCCCGCGAGGCGCGGAAGTTCCTCGAGCGCCACGAGGCCGAGAGCTTCGAGGACCTCGACGACGTCATCGAGACCGCGCGGTCGGGCGGCGGCGACGGGAAGGCCGACCCGGACGCGATCCGGACGGCCGTCGCCGACGCCGAGAAGCGGCTCGGCAAGGCGCACGACGAGAAGCTCGCCGAGCTGGCGTCGAAGATCGAGAAGCAGGAAGGCGCGCTCCGGAAGAACCTCCGGTCCAGCCTCAAGGCGGCGGCGCTCGAGGCCGGGGTCTCGAAGGGCATGATCGAGGTCTTCGTCGACGCGCACATGCAGCACGTCGGTTTCAACGACGACTTCTCGCCGGTCTGGCTCGACTCCGACGGCTCGCCGCGGATCGGGAAGGGCGGCGCGGACGCCGGGATCGAGGAGCTGATCGCGTCCCGCTCCGGCGACGAGGCGTACCTCGGCTTCTTCGAGGGGAACGGCCGCACCGGACCCGGCGCCCCGCAGGGCGGCTCGCCGAACGCCCGGAAGGGCAGCCGGGCCGGGATCGACCCGTCGTTCATCGTCGGGACCGCGGCCGACGGGAAGCCGATCATCGCCGCCCGGATCGGGTGGCAGAAGTACGCCGAGCAGATCAACGGCGACCTGGCGTACCTCCAGGGGTGCGCGCCCGGCGACAACGTGACGGCCGGTGCCCAGGCGGCCCCCGCGGGAGGCGGAGGCAGCGCGGGCGACTTCGGCGGCTGACGCCGCCGCGGGCGGGAGGCCCGCAACCGCAGGACGAAGCGCGTGAGGCGCGCTCGGCACTCGCCGAGTCGGAGCAAGGGCGGGAGGCCCGGCCCCTTCGGGGCTTGAGGGACGGCGCGACAGGCGCGGCGACCCGGCTTTCCACCGACCTCTGACTCGGAGTTCCCCGTGTCCGCGAACACTCTCACCGCAATCCTTCCGAAGCAGATGACGGGAGTCGTCGAGCGTTTCCGCAAGGCGCTCGTCATGCCGCTCCTGGCGTCCAAGGACTTCCGGCCGCTCCTCGCGCAGAAGTGGCAGGCGCTCACGATCAAGCTCCCGAGCGCGACCACGACGCAGGACGTCGCGCCGTCGAACGTCAGCCCGAACGCCGCCGGTCGCACCCCCGCGACGATGCAGTTCCCGCTGTCGATCTGGCGGCAGTCGACGCCGTTCAACCTCCAGGACGACGAGGGGCAGTTCGTCGACGGTGGCTCGTTCATCAACGACGAGCTCGGGGCCGGGGTGGACGCGCTCTCGCAGTACTTCAACGAGAAGGCGTGGGACGAGTACCACCGGACCTACGGCATCTTCGGCGTCAACTGGGCCGACGGCACCGTCCCGAACGACCCGTTCACCTCGCACACGACGCCGTCGATCTTCTCCGCCGAGGACTGGGGTCCGCAGGTCGCGAAGCTCCTCGACGAGCAGCTCGCGCCCGAGGAGGGTCGCTTCCTCGTCATGTCGCACCAGGCGAAGGCGAAGGCGCTCACCAACGGCTTCCTCCGCGACGTCGACAAGACCGGCGAGTCGTTCGGCATCGTGAAGGGGATGCTCGGCGAGAAGTTCGGGCTCGAGATGATCGCCGACCACGACGTCCCGACCCACACGGCCGGGACGATCTCGGACGGCGCGGTCGCGTTCACGGTGAGCGCGGCGTCGGCGGGCGCGACCACGATCGAGCTGACGTCGGCGGGCGCGACGAAGGTCATTCAGTTCGGCGACATCATCAAGATCGCGGGCGACGAGCAGACCTACGTCTGCCTGTCCGGCACGAAGGCCGACCCGTTCTCCGATCCGCCGGTCGCGGCGTCCGGGACGAGCATCACCTCGGGCGGCGTCTCCGTCACGATCTCGCCTCCGCTCCAGGTCGCGACGTCGGGCGGCGAGACCATCGAGGTCGCGCGGTCCCACAAGGTGAACCTCGGCTTCACGCGGCACTGGGAGGCGGTCGCGATGCGCCTCCTGAACCCGGAGACCACCGGAGGCGACCTCCAGATCCCGGTCGTCGACGAGAAGACCGGGCTCGTGATGCGGCTGAACCGCATCCGCCAGTACATGCAGACGATGTGGACCGCCGACATCTTCGGCGGGGTGCAGTACTACCGCACCAACTGCGCCGTTCGCATGGCCGGGAAGATCGCCTGACCGAAGTCGGGTAGCTGAGGGGGCGGGACGGTCCCGCTCCCTCTTCGCCACGACCAGACTTCGGAGGGCGAGGGGTGTCCGAGGATCACGTCAAGCAGCTCGGGAGGATCGAGGAGCGCCTCGACTCCATCTCGATCCGCCTCGACTCGATCGTCGACAGCGTCGCGCGCGTGCCGTCTCTCGAGGAGACCACGCGCACGCTCCGGCACTCGATCAACGGCAACGGGAAGGTCGGGATCGCCGAGCGACTCCGTCGGCTCGAAGCAAGGCACGCGACCGCGTCGAGGGTCCTGTGGGTCCTCGTGACGGCGGTCATCGGGACGGGCGTCACCGCGGGCGCGGCGGCCGTCCTGTCGAACTGAACCACCAGCCCGAGGACAGGGAGTCACCGATGGCCGACCGGGTCACGATCAAGAGCAAGGACGGAAAGACGATGCACCTCAGCGAGGAGCAGGCGGCG
>JBICIB010000325.1:0-5888 GCA_043101415.1 Planctomycetota bacterium JB042
CCCTGAAGTGCGGATCCGGACGCGGTTCTCTCCCCACCCCGGCGCACGATCCGTCTATACTCTCGACCCTGCCGAGCGCCGCTCCGGGATAGGGGAGCGGCGCGAACGACTGGAGCCCGCTTCGATGCTTCCGATGCCGCCCCGTGCGCTCGTCCACCCGAGCGTCTGCTTCGTCATGCTCGCGTTCGCGCCGCCCGCCGCGCCGGCGCAGGCGACCCTCGTCGAGATGTCCGGGACGTTCGCCGGCGACACGTTCGGCCACGCGGTCGCCGACGCCGGCGACGTGAACGCCGACGGCTTCGACGACTACATCGTCGCGGCGAAGCTGGAGCTCGTCTCCGGCGTCCCCGTCGGCGCGGCCCACGTCTTCTCGGGGCTCGACGGATCGACGCTCCACTCGGTGGCCGGCACGACGTTCGCCGAGTGGTTCGGCTGGTCGGTCAGCCGCGCCGGCGACCTCGACAACGACGGCCACGACGACTTCTTCGTCGGCGCGCCCCACGACGACACGGCGATCGCCGACGGCGGCGCCGCGCACGTCTACAGCGGCGCGACCGGGCTGCCGCTCTACTCGTGGTACGGCGACGGCTACCAGGGCTGGTTCGGGTACTCGGTCGCCGACGCGGGCGACGTCGACAACGACGGCTTCCCCGACCTCGTCGCCGGCGCGTGGCGCGACGGCAAGAACGGCGCCGACTCCGGCACCGCGCGCGTCTTCTCCGGCCTGAACGGCGCGCTCCTGCACGAGTGGTTCGGCGACGCGGCCGGGGACGAGCTCGGATTCTCGGTCGCCGGCGCCGGCGACACGAACGCCGACGGCCACGACGACGTGATCGTGGCGACGCTCGACATCGACGTGCAGGTCCTCGACGGCGGCGGCGCCCGCCTCTTCTCGGGGAAGGACGGCACGATCCTGCATCAGTTCTACGGCGACTCGACCGCCGACTGGTACGGGTACGCGGTCCGCGGCGTCGGCGACCTGGACGGCGACGGACACGACGACGTGATCGTCGGCGCGCCGCGGGACGACAACAACGGGGACGACTCCGGGATGGTCCGGGCGTTCTCCGGATTCGACCACTCCCTGCTCCTCCAGGTCGACGGCCCGGTGAAGAGCCAGTTCGGCTGGTCGCTCGACGGACTCGGCGACCTGAACGGCGACGGCGTCCCGGACCTGATCGTCGGGTTGCCGCGGCGGCAGTCGTACGCCGGCGAGGCGCGCCTCCTCTCGGGCGCCGACGGGTCGGTCGTCGCCTCGTTCTTCCCGAGCTCCCCGGGCTACTACGGGTACTCGGTCAGCGCCGCGGGCGACGCGAACGGGAACGGGACGACCGACGTGCTGGTCGGCGCGCCGTTCGACGACACGTCGGGCCAGAACGCCGGCCGCGCCGAGCTGCTGACCCCGATCTGCGGGTCGGCGACGACCTACTCGACCGGCTGCCCGGGCGAGGGCGGGTTCGTGCCGCGGGTCGTCGTGTCCGGCTGCCCGACGACGGCGAACCGGATCGACATCGGGATCGAGGAGGCGCTCGGCGGTTCGACCGCGTTCCTGTTCTTCGGCTCCGGCCAGGCGCCGTTCGCCCTCGGCGGCGGCTGCGCCCTCGACCTCGCGCCGGTCGCGCCGGCCGTCGCCACCCTCCCGCTCGGCGGGGTCGGCGCCGGGAACGGCTCGGTCACGCTCCACCCGATGATCCCGGCCGGCTTCCCGCCGCCGTACTCGGTGAACCTCGCCGCCGTCGTGATCGACCCGTCGGCGGCCGGCGGGTACAGCACGACCGGCGGCGTCACGCTCGAGGTCCGCTGAGTCGATCCCCGGTCCGCGATCCCCGCGCCCGCGCGTTCCGGACGCTCGGGCGCGGCTTTCGTCTCGCTCCCTCGCCGCATAGACTCGAGGCGTGGACCGTGACCCCCGCCTCCCCCGCCGCTCCTTCCTCGCGCTCGCGGCGCTCGTCGCGGGCGCGCTGGTCGGCGGCTGCGACCGGCTCGGGTGGTTCGGCGAGTCGCGGCTCCGGATCGGGGTCATCCTGCCCTTCCGCAACGACAGCCAGGGCCTCGGCGCCAACCAGTGCCGCCGCGCGCTCGAGACGGTCCTCCCGCCCGGGGGGGACGGATACGAGTTCGTCTACCGCGACGACCGGAACGAGCCGGCCCGGACCGCGGAGCTCGTGCGCGAGCTGGTCGAGCGGGAGGGCGTCGCCGCGATCATCGGCGGGATGACGAGTCCGTGCGCGCTCGCCGGCGCCGAGCGCGCGGAGACCCTCGGCGTCCCGTTCCTGACGCCGATGGCGACGCACGACGCGATCACCCGCGGCAAGGAGTGGGCGTTCCGCGCCTGCTTCACCGACGCGCAGCAGGGCGAACGGATGGCCCGCTTCGCGTGGAGCGAGCTGGGCGTCGAGTCGGTCGTGGTCCTCCGGGACGTGACGAACGACTACTCGCTCGGGCTGTCCGACGCGTTCACGGAGACGTTCCTGCGGCTCGGGGGGACGGTCTCGGCGACGAAGACGTACCGCCGGGGGCACGACGGCGGCGGGAACCTCGTGCGGTGGCTCCGCGAGAACGCCGCCGACGCGATCTACCTCCCCCTCTACCGGGGCGACATCACCGACATCATCAGCAAGTCGACCCGCCTCTGGCAGGAACGCGAGTTCGTGTTCCTCGGCGGCGACGGCTGGCACTCGGCGCAGATGCGGGAGTTCCTGCAGCGCGCGCCCGCGCTTCCGAGCCGGATCTACATCACGGCCCACTTCGCGTGGGACGACCCGTCCGAGCCGGTGCGCGAGCTGGTGGAGTTCTGGCGCCGGAGCGCGCGGGAGGAGACGCCGACCTCCGCCGCCGCGATCGGCTGGGACATCGGGCGGCTGATGCGGCGCGTGATCGAGTCGGGGGCCCGGACGCGCGAGGAGGTGCGCGACGCGCTCTCCCACGAGATGGAGCGGTTCGACGGGGCGACCGGCTCGTTCCGGCTCGACCCGGAACGGCAGGTGCCGACCAAGGACGTGCACGTCCTCCGCTGGGACGACGGGACCTGGGTGCTGAGCGAGACGAGATGAGCGAATCGGGCGGCCTCATCCCCGGCTCGGGCACCCCGACCGGACGGCTCGGCAAGTACGAACTCGTCCGCGAGCTCGGCCGCGGCGGGATGGGGATCGTCTACCTCGCGATCGACACGACGCTCGACCGCCGGCTGGCGCTGAAGGTCCTCCCCCACTCCGTCTCGAGCGAGGAGCGCGTGGTGCAGCGGTTCGTCCGCGAGGCGCAGGCGGCCGCGCGGCTCCGTCACCCGAACATCATCCCGATCTTCGAGTCGGGCGAGGCGGAGGGGACGTACTTCTTCTCGATGGAGTACGTCCCGGGCGTCTCGCTCGGGCGGATCCTGCGCGCCCTGCGCGAGGCGAAGCTCTCCTCGCGCGGCGTCCTCACCGTCCGGCGCGTGCTGAACGACGGCCTCCCCGAGCTGCACCTCCACCACGAACTCGCGCCCGGCTCGTCGGGCGGGATCGAGCCCGCGCGCGAGGGGCGGAAGATCCTGTCGTTCGACAAGCGGAACTACGTCAACGAGGCGCTGCGGCTGTTCATCGACGTCGCGGAGGCTCTGCACTACGCGCACGAGCAGGGCGTCGTCCACCGCGACATCAAGCCGTCGAACCTCCTCCTGTCGGCCGACGGCCGGCTGATGGTCGCCGACTTCGGGCTGGCGAAGATCGGCGACGCGCGGTCGATCACGCGCACCGGCGACCTGCTCGGCTCGCCGTCGTACATGAGCCCCGAGCAGACGATGACCCGGCGCGCGCCGGTCGACCGCCGGACCGACATCTGGTCGCTCGGGGTGACGCTGTACGAGTTCCTCACGCTGAAGCACCCGTTCGAGGCGAAGAGCCTCGAGGTCTCGATCCGGAACATCCTCTCGGTGGAGCCCCGCCCGCCGCGACAGCTCAACCCGCGCCTGCCGAAGGACGTCGAGACGGTCCTCCTGACCTGCCTCGAGAAGAACCCCGAGCGGCGGTACGCGTCGGCGGCCGACCTCGCCGGCGACCTCCGCTGCGTGCTGAACTACGAGTCGATCCAGGCCCGCTCGACCGGCCCGATCACGCGGTCGATCCGATTCGTCCGCCGCAACTCGACCGGCGTCCTCGTCGGCGTGCTCGGCGTCCTGCTGATCGCCCTCCTCTGGCAGCTCCGTTTCATCCTCCGCGAGCAGGAGAGTCGGGACCTCGACGTCGGCTTCGCCTTCTTCGACGGCGCGATGCGGAACGAGCCGGAGAGCCTGATCGACGAGACGACGCTGCGCGACCTGCGGGACGAGCTCCGCCGCCAGCGCCGGCACCACCCGGACCTCTCGGCCGCGATCGACTCGGTCTCGCTGTCGATCCTGAACGAGGCGAAGTCGTCGCTCCCGTCCGACGACGGCCCGGGAAACCTCGAGGCGGTGATCCGCGCCCTCCGGAAGGTCCGCCTCCTCCACCTGCACAACCCCGACGAGTTCGAGCGCGAGCGCGCCGAGAAGCTCGACCGCGCGACCGCCGACATCCGGGTCCAGCTGGTCTGGGCGCTGCACGACGCCCTCGCCCGCGCCGGCGACGACGAGGAGCGCGCGCGCCGCCTGCAGTGGCTCGTCCACTTCGTCGGGAACACCGCCTGGACCGAGGGGCTGGCGCGCGAGAAGAACCCGCTGGTCCGCCGGAACGCCATCGACGCCCTCTGCCGCCTCGCCGACGACGAGCGGTACACCTCGATGGCGCTCGAGACGCTCGGACGGGTCCTCTCCGGAGGCGACCCGAGCGACGGCGTCCTGACCGAGGCGATCGTCGCCCTCTCCTGCTTCGACGCGGTCGACCGCGACGAGCGGACGCTCGACCGCATCGCCGACCTCGTGCGGGACGACACGTTCTTCGACCTCCCGGCGCTCACCCACCTCCGGGCGCTCGAGATCCTCGCCGCGGCGCCGTCCCCCGCCCGGTACCGGGACGTCTTCGAGAAGCTCGAGCGCTGCCCGGCGCCGGCGGTGAAGCGCGAGGCGGAGCAGGTCCTCCGCCGTCTCGCCCCGTCCGAGACGAACGGCGACGCGCGCGACGACGGCTGACCGGCGATCCGGGGCCGGGTCACTCGCCGTCGTACGGCGACCGCAGCTTCACCGGCTCGGCGTCCGCCTTCGACGCGCGCAGGTTGAGCGCCTCCACGCCGACCGAGAACGCCATCGCGAAGTAGACGTACCCCTTCGGGATGTGGTGGTCGAGCCCGTCGGCGACGAGCAGGACGCCGATCATCAGGAGGAACGAGAGCGCGAGCATCTTCACCGTCGGGTGCCGCTCGACGAAGGCGGCGATCGGTCCGGCGGCGGCCATCATCACCAGGACGGCGCAGACGACGGCCGCGACCATCACCGCGACGTCGTCGACCATCCCGACCGCGGTGATCACCGAGTCGAGCGAGAAGACGGCGTCGAGCAACGCGATCTGGATCAGGACGGCCCGGAACGACGGCGCCGCTCCCCCGGACGAGCCCGCCTCCTCGTGCCCCCGGAGCCTCAGGTGGATCTCCCGGGTCGACTTCGCGATCAGGAACAGGCCGCCCCCGATCAGGATCAGGTCCCGCCCGGAGATCTCCTGGCCGAGGATCGAGAAGAACGGCGCGGTCAGCCGGACCATCCACGCGAGCGAGAAGAGCAGCAGGATCCGCATGCCCATCGCGCCGAGCAGTCCGAGCCGCCGCGCGCGACCGCGGTCCTCGGGCGGCAGCTTCGACGCGAGGATCGACAGGAAGACGATGTTGTCGATCCCGAGGACGATCTCGAGCGCCGTCAACGTCAGGAACGCGGCCCACAGCTCGGGGTCGGCCAGCCAGTCCATCGGTCACCTCCCGCGGGGACCGGACAGGGTATCCTCTCG
>JBICIB010000326.1:0-3256 GCA_043101415.1 Planctomycetota bacterium JB042
AGCGAACCGAGCGGCGCGTCGCGGGCGGCGATGACCAGGTCGCGCATGCTGATCACCCCGATCAACTTGTTCGCGTCGTCGACGACGTAGATGTTCGACGGCGCGTGGTGAACTCCCGCCCTGGCCTTGAGGCGCGCGATCGCGCTCCTCACGCTGAAGTCGCGGGGGAACGCGGTGTAGTCGGTCTTCATGGCCTGACCGACGCTGTCCGCGGGGACCGTGAGGATCTCCTGGATCTGGGCGGGAGTTCACCACGCGCCGTCGAACATCTACGTCGTCGACGACGCGAACAAGTTGATCGGGGTGATCAGCATGCGCGACCTGGTCATCGCCGCCCGCGACGCGCCGCTCGGTTCGCTCATGAGACCCGACGTGCTCACCGTCGGGCCGTTCGACGAGAAGCAGCGAGCGCTGGAGGTGCTGTCCGGCCGCGGCTTCACGTCGCTCCCGGTGGTCGACGCGCAGGGACACCTGCTGGGCGTGGTCCGCGCCACTCAGCTCCTGGAGGGGGCGCGCGATGCGGCCGCGCAGGACCTTCAGAAGCTGTTCGGCGTCGGCAAGGACGAGCGGACGTTCTCCCCGCTCGGCTTCAGCTTGAGGAAGCGCCTCCCGTGGCTCCACATCAACCTCGCCACGGCCTTCCTGGCGGCGTCGGTGGTCTCGCTGTTCGAGGACATCATCGCCCGGATCACCATCCTCGCGGTCTACCTGCCGGTGGTCGCGGGCCAGGGAGGGAACGCGGGCGCCCAGTCGCTCGCCGTGGTCATGCGCGGGCTCGTGATGCGCGAGATCCCCGAGGACCAGGTGCGTCGCATGCTGGTGAAGGAGAGCCTGATCGGTCTGGTCAACGGAGTGGTGGTCGGCGTCGTGACCGCGGTCGTGGCGTGGGCCTGGGACGGCAACCCCTACCTGGGGTTGGTCATCGGCCTCGCGATGATCGTGAACCTCACCGTGGCGGGACTCTTCGGGGCCGCCATCCCGATCGGCATGCGGCGCCTCGGCCTCGATCCCGCCCAGTCGTCGAGCATCGTGCTGACGACGGTCACGGACGTCGTCGGGTTCTTCGCGTTCCTCGGGTTCGCGGTGCTGCTCCAGGACATGCTCGTCTGACCCGGTCGTCTCCGACCTCCTCCGGTTTCCCCCGGGTCCACGGGCGCGCCGGCTATCGTGGAAGCATGGTCGTCGCGATCGTCCTCGTCACGTGGCTGGTTTCGGTGCTCCCCGCGGAGGGGGGCGGTGCGGCGCCGAGGCCGCCCGACGTGCTTTTCCACGAGTTCGTGTCCGAAGGAGACGTCCCGGTCGATTGGGACGTCGGTCCCCGCTCGTTGCACGTCGGCGTGGGGTCGGGATTCCGGGTCCGATTCGATCCCGAAGAGCTGACGCTGGATTTCGTGACGGGCTCCGTCGTGGAGCGGAACCCGCTTCCGTCCCTCTGCATGGCGGCGCTGCGCGATGCGGACGGGCGGCTCTGCGTGGCGCTCTTGGGCACGGTCCCCGGGCGACCGTACGCACGGATCGCGGCGGGGCGGTGGGGCGAGTCCCTGCCTCTGGTGGAGTCGGAGTGCGACACCTCCTTCGTCGGATCGCACCTCGACCGGGACGGGGGCCTGTTGGTGCTGACCCTCGTCGGCGAACGAGAATTCGAGGACGTCCTCGCCGCGCCGGCGTCTCGTTTCGGCGAACCACCGCCCTCTCGCTACCGGCTCACTCGAATCGACCGGGAGGGGACCGTCTCCTGGTCGACCGAGCTGCCGCGCGCCGCGGGAGGGAACGGACGGATCGTCACCGGTGCAAACGGCACGATCGTGGTCGCCCTCGAGTGCGACGCCGAGTCGTTCGAGCCGACGTTCGATCTCGCCTCCGGAGTGACGAAGGACGCGTGGGGGCGGACCGGCTCGCTGGGCGTGATTCGATTGCGCGAGGACGGTCACGTGCTGTCCATGACGCGCGTGGACGGACGAGCGCTCGGGGGGTGTCGGAACTCCCTGGAGGAATTCGGTCGCGTGGGGAACGCGCTCGCCGTCGACGGGGACGGCTCGATCTTCCTCGTCGGCGCGACTACGTCGGCGAGTTTCGAGGCCTCGTCGGGGGCCTTCATGGAGTCGCTCGGAGCCCCGTCGGTCCGGTACGGCTTCGTCACCAAGCTGACCCCGGACGCCTCGCGGATCGAATTCGCGACGCTGCTCGGCGGGGCCGGCGGCATCTTCCCCGGGACGACCTGCACCGGCGTCGACGTCGACTCCGCCGGACGCGTCCACGTGGTCGGCTGGACCGACGCATCCGATTTCCCCACCACGCCCGACGCGCTCCGCCGCGAGCCTCCGGACTCCGACAACCTGATCGACGACGGTTTCCTGGCCGTCCTCGACCGGACCGGGTCCCGGCTGCTGTTCGCGACGCGCGTGGGCGACACGAACACGGACGACACGACCCATCGCGTCGACGTCGCCGACCACGGAGTCGTCACCTTGCTCGGGACCTCCTGGATGGGCCCCTACAGCGACTACGAGCGTTCGACCGAGACCGGGACCTGGGTGATGCGGCTCCGGCTCGACCTGGACGAGTGAGAGCGTTCGGGGAGGTCGGGACGATCCGGTCCGTCGGCCGACTCTCGCGCCGCCCCCGGGAGAAACCGCGGCAAGCCCCGGAAACCCCGATCTGGCGAATCGTGACCGACCCGCTAAGCTCTCCCCGTCGCTTGAGCCAGAGTGGCGGAATGGCAGACGCAGCGGATTCAAAATCCGCTCGCAGTCGCCCCAAGCGAACGAACCCCAACGAGATACGACGGCTCCCTCCGGAGTGTCCCCTCTGGTGCCCCCTCGGGCTGCCGATCCGGCCCGTTCGCTGCCCCTCCCGGACGATCTCCCGGCCGGCGAGGAGGCGGTCCTCCGCGCTCTCCTCGACCTGCCGGCGGACCGGCGAGCGGCTGTCCTCCAGGCCGTGCGGCTCATGCTCGGGGGTGATGCGTGACCGGCCAGCCTCCGTCACCCAACGGACCTGACGGACGCGACCCGAAGACGGGGCGGTTCGTCGCCGGCAACCGGGGCGGACCCGGCAACCCGTTCGCGTCCAAGGTCGCCCGGCTCAAGTCGGCGTTCCTCGAGGCGGTGGGCGAGCAGCACGTTCGGGACGTCGTCGCGTCCCTTGTCCACCAGGCCAAGAACGGCTACACGGCTGCCGGCAAGGTGCTCCTCGACTGGGCCTCGGGCCGGCGAAGGAGGCGCCGGAGGGCCGCCGGTGGACGTCGACGGGCTCC
>JBICIB010000327.1:0-2981 GCA_043101415.1 Planctomycetota bacterium JB042
CGAAGTCCCCCCGGAGGAACCGCGCGGTCATGACGTCCGACAGCCGCGTCTTCGCCGCCCGTTCGGCGTCGGTCTCGGCGAAAGCGGTCGTCAGGCGGGTCCGTTTGTCGCTCTCGCTCCACGCGAACAGCAGCGCCCCGCCGACGACGGCGACGACGAGGGCGGCGAGGCTCGCGGCGAGGGGGCGGTTCCTCACGCACCACTTCGAGAGCTCGGCGAACGGGCCGGTGCGGTGGGCGCGGACGACGCGGTCCTCGAGGTAGGCGCGGAGGTCGTCCGCCAGCTCGGTCATCGTCGCGTACCGGTCGGCGCGCCGGCGGGCCATCGCCTTCTCGCAGATCGAGAGGAGCTCGGCCGGGACCGTCCCCGCCGCGACCGTGTGCAGCGGCCGCGGCGGGCCGGCGCGGAGGCGGTCGAGGACCTCGTACGCGTCGGCGGGCGCGTCGGGCGACGCGTACGGCATCCGCTCGGCGAGGAGGTGGTAGAGCATCGCGCCGACGCCGTAGACGTCGGTCTGCGGGCCGACGTCGTCGAGGTCGCCGCGCGCCTGTTCGGGGGACATGTACGCCGGGGTGCCGACGACGTCGCCGTCCATCGTGTACAGCGGCGAGTCGGGGCGGCCCCCCTTCCGCGTGTGACGCTCGGTCTCGACGACGCTCGGCGGCGGGTCGTTCCGCTCGCGGAGGCGGATGTCCTTCCGGTCGGCGCGGCCGAGGACCCGCGCGAGCCCCCAGTCCATCACGTACACCTCGCCGAAGCGCCCGACCATGACGTTCGACGGCTTCAGGTCGCGGTGGAGGACGCCCTTCTCGTGCGCGTACGCCATCGCCTCGCAGACCTTCTGGAGGGCGGCGACGGCGCGGGTGACGCTCCAGCCCCCCTCGCCGGTCCGGACGAGGTCGTACGTCTCGAGGAGCGTGCGCCCCTTCACGAGCTTCATCGTGAAGTAGAGGTGCCCGTCGGCGTCGAGGCCGAGCTCGTGCACCGGCGCGATCCCCGGGTGGTCGAGCTGGCCGGCGATCTGCGCCTCCTCGAGGAACCGGGCGAGCCGGCGCTCGTCGGCGTCCGACCGGCGGGTCGAGGAGTCGCGCAGGTCGAGCTCCTCGAGGATGACCTTCATCGCGAGGTTCCGGCGGAGGTCCTGGTCGAAGACGCGCCGGATCCGGCCCATCCCGCCCCGCGCGAACTCCTCGTCGATCCGGTAGCGCGACACCGCCGGGCCGCGTTCGAGGAGGCGCCGGACGATCTCGTCGACCAGGGGGTCGCCGCTCGGCGCGCCGGGCTTCGCCGGGTCGGGGCGCGTCGTCGCCAGCGAGGCGCGCACGGCGGCCTGGACGGCGCGCTCGGCGTCGAGCCGCTCGAAGAACGGCTGCAGCCGGCGCCAGTCGTCGAACAGCCGCCGGAACTCCGCCGCGAGCTCGGGGCGGCCGTCGCAGAGCGCCTGCACCGACTCGTCGGTGACCCCTTCCCCTCGCGCCACCAGCTCCGCGAACAGACGATCCGCGTCGGAACCCGGTTCCACCGCTCGCCTCCCTCCCTCCGCCCGGACCCGGCGATCGTCCCCGGGGCGAGCGGCCCAAAGTGTAACGAAGGGGAGGGGGGCCGCCGAACGAAGCCGGATTCGGGGCGCGCCGCGGTCCGGGGCCGGCCGCTCAGGGCGCCGGCAGCTCCGGGACGTCCTCCCCGTACAGCCACGGCTCGAGCGCCGCCGCGACGTCGTCGTCCGAGAAGGCGTCCGCGTGCCGCACGAACTCCTCGGTCGTCGCGTTCCCGTGGCGCTTCGCGGCCGACCACGCCCGCAGCATCTCGAAGAACGCCTCGTCGCCGAGCAGCACCCGGAGCCGGTGGAGGACCAGCGCCCCGCGCACGTAGACGTTCAGGCCGAACAGGTCGTGGACCGGCGGCGTGGCCGGCGGGCCGATCCCGAGTCCGTCGGCCTGGGCGTGATGCTCGCGCACCGCGTCGTCGTACGCCTCGCGCCCGCCGTCGCGCTCCTCGGCGAGCCACATCGCGAACATCGCGAACCCCTCGGCGAGCCAGATGTCCTCCCACTCGCGGACGGTCACCGAGTTCCCGAACCACTGGTGCGCCAGCTCGTGGACGATGACGTCCTCGCGGAACGCCACCGACGCGTACGTCGGCAGCGTCTGCGTCTCGAGCGCGCCGGGGAACGGCACCTCGGCCACGACCGCGCCGCAGCTCGAGAACGGGTACGGTCCGAACCGCTCGGCCAGCCACGGCAACACCTCGGCGGTGAACGCGATCCGGTCGGCGTAGTCGTCCGCCGTCCCCTCGGGGAGGTAGTGGACGAGCGGCACGCCGTCGTCGGTCTCCCCCTCCACGACGTCGAACGCCCCGATCGCGAGCGTCGCCAGGTACGTCGCCATCGGCTCGTCCGCCTCGAACCGGAACGTCCGCGCGCCGTCCTCCCGTTCGTCGACGCCGACCCGCCGGCCGTTCGCCGCCGCCGTGTACCCCTCCGGGACGGTGACCGCGAACGTGAAGAGCGCCTTGTCGCTCGGGTGGTCGTTGCACGGGAACCACGACGCCGCCCCCTCCGGTTCGGAGAGGACGAACGACTCGTCCCCGAACGCCATCCAGCCGATCGGCAACGGGAACGCGCGGGAGCGGATCGGCTGCGGCGTCCCCGCGTACTCGACCGCGACCTCGAACCGCGCCCCGCGCTCGATCGGCCGGCCCGGCGTGACGGTCAGCTCGCGTCCGCTCCGTTCCCACGCGGCCGCGGCGCCGTCGACCGCGACGGAGGCGATCTCGAGCGTCCCGAACTCGAGGTTCAGGGCGGAGAGGGCGTGGCGCGCGGTCGCCGTGACGCGGCACGCCGCCACGATCTCGGCCGCGTCGGGGTCGACCTCGAGGACCAGGTCGTACCGCTCGACGTCGTACCCCCCGTTCCCGAGCCCGGGGAAGAGCGGGTCCCCGGCGCCCGCCGCCCCGGGGCGCGGCGGCGCGGTCTCGCCTTG
>JBICIB010000328.1:0-8726 GCA_043101415.1 Planctomycetota bacterium JB042
ACCTGAACCGCGGGGACGGGACGTTCGACTTCCTGCCGCACGCGGTCATCCCGACGACCCGCCCGTTCACCGCGACCGCCGAACGCGACCTGAACCACGACGGCCACTTCGACATCGTCGTCGCGAACTGGCGCAGCGGCGCCCCGAGCGGACCCGCGACCGAGCAGTCGACGGTCTTCTGGGGGCCGTTCAACCTCCCCGCCGCGCCGATCGCCACGACGATCTTCCCCACCTTCGACGAGTTCCTGGTCGACGACGCCGTCAGCATGAGCGTCGGCGACATGGACGACGACGGGGTCGACGACCTCTTCTTCCACGCGTCGCGCGGCACGAAGTCCCCGGTCTTCCTGCTCGACCTCGACGGCGTCGCGTCGGCCGGCAAGGACGTCCAGGGGCGGTACAAGCCGAGCTTCACCCTGCCGACCGCCTCGACCCAGCAGAACCCGGCCGGCGAGGGGGCGGGGGTCCACGTGGCGGCGAACGGGACGTCGCCGTACGGCGCGCCGACCCGGCGGTTCAACACGATCGAGCTGTACGTCGAGGCGGACCGGATGCACTTCGCGATCTGGGACGACCTCGGGACCCGGCACGTGGTGTCGCGGCCGTTCCCGCCCCTCGGCGGGGACCCGGGCGCGGTCGACGGGTTCCACCGGGTGTCGGCGGAGTGGGACGCGGCCGCGGGCGTGGTCGAGGTCCGGGTCGGCCACCCGGGCGTGCCGGCCCACGTCGAGACCTCGACGGGGCTGCCGTTCTCCCTCCAGCCGTTCGGGAAGTTCGCCTGTCTCGGCGCCGACGTCGACAACGGCTGGCGAGCGGTCGGCTACGAGATCGACGAGCTGCGGGTCTCGAGCGTCCGGCGGAGCGTCCTCGACGCCGACTCCGACGGGGTGCCGGACGAGTGGGACAACTGCCGCTACGTCTCGAACCCGGCGCAGGCGGACGGGGACCTCGACGGGGTCGGCGACTCGTGCGGCTTCTGCCAGACCGACCTCGGGGCGCAGGGGCCGGGAACGATGACGCTCTCGGTCTGCGGCACGCCGCTCCACCCGGGCGCCCCGGCCGCGCTCCGCGTGAAGTGCGGGCCGCCGTTCGCCCTCGCCTGGCTGTTCCTCGGCCTCCAGTCGAACCCGACCCCGATCGCGGGCGGGACGTTCGTCCCCCTCCCGATCCTCGCGCAGCTCCCGCTCCCGCTCGACGGCGCCGGTCACGCGTTCCTGCCGATCGCGGGGTACGGACCGCTGTCGGGGCTCGACGTGTACGTCCAGGCCCTCGCGCCGGACGCGTCGGTGCCGTTCGGGATCGGGATCTCGAACGCGGTCCGCATCTCGCTCCTCCCCTGAGCGGCGCGCGCCGGTGCCCGAACTCCCCGAGGTCGAACGCGCGCGCCGCGTCCTCGAACGGGTCGCGGTCGGGCGGACGATCGTCCGGGTCGACGTCGACGACGACCGCATCGTCTACGACGGCGTGGCGCCGCGGACGTTCGCGGCCCGGCTCCGGGGGCGCCGCGTCGAGGCGGCGCGGCGCCGCGGGAAGCACCTCTGGCTCGAGCTCGACCGGCGTCCCTGGCCGCTCCTCCACCTCGGGATGACGGGGCACGTGCTGTCGCCCTCGGTCGCGCCGCTCCGCCTCGCCTCGAGCCCGGCGAAGGAGGAGGAGCGCTGGCCGCCCCGGTTCACCAAGCTCCGGCTGCGGCTCGACGACGGGGGGGACGTCGCGTTCACGAACAAGCGCCGGCTCGGCCGGCTGCGGCTGCGGGACGACCCGCCGCACGAACCCCCGATCTCCGCCCTCGGCTTCGACCCGCTCGTCGACCCGCCCTCGGCCGCGGACTTCCTCCGGCTCGTCCGGCGTCGCCGCGGCGTGGTGAAGGCGCTGCTCCTCGACCAGTCGTTCGCGGCGGGCGTCGGCAACTGGATCGCGGACGAGGTCCTCTATCGCGCCCGCGTCGACCCGCGCCGCTCCGCCGACACGCTCTCGGACGACGAGGTCCGGCGCCTCCGGCGGGCGCTCCTGGAGGTCGTGCGACGGGCGAGCGCCGTCGACGCGGACAAGCGACGGTTCCCCGCGACCTGGCTGTTCCACCGGCGGTGGGGGCGGGACGCGGAGGCGCGGACGCACGACGGGCACCGCGTCGAGTTCCTCACCCTCGGCGGGAGGACGACGGCGTGGGTCCCGGCGGTGCAGGGCGGGCCCCGCGCGGAGCAGGGATGAACGGATCGCGTCGCCTCCCGACGCGGGCCGCGACTTCCCGCGCGGCCTGATAGACTCCGCCGCATGCGCTTCCAGATCCACGACGTCTCGTTCGCCCTGACCGACGCGCGGACGAGGCTGCCGTTCCGCTTCGGCGTGTCGACCCTCACCGCCGCGCCCGTCCTCACCGCCCGCGTCGACGTGCGGGGCGAGGGGAGCGAGGCGTCGGGGTTCGCGGCCGACCTCCTCGTGCCGAAGTGGTTCGAGAAGGACCCGGCGAAGTCGGTCGCCGACGACGTCCGGACCCTCCTCGACTCGGCGCGCGCCGCGGCCTCCGCCCTGCTCCGCCCGCGGGACGACGACACCGCGTTCGGCCACTGGTACGCCCTCTACCGGGAGCGCGTCCTGGCGCGTCACCGCGAGGCGCCGGACGCGCTGGTGCGCGGCTTCGGCGTCGCCCTCCTCGAGCGGGCGATGATCGACGCGGTCTGCCGCGCGGCCGGGGTGTCGTTCTTCGAGGCGGTCGCGACCGATCGGCTCGGATTCGAGGGCGGCCGGATCTACCCCGAGGTGAAGGACCTCGACCTCGCCCCGCTCGGCGCGCCGGCCGAACGGCTCGCCGTGCGCCACACCATCGGCCTGCTCGACCCGCTCCGCGCCGCCGAGCTGGAGGGGGACGGGGACGGCCTGCCGCGGGCGCTCGAGGAGGACATCGCCCGGTACGGGCTGACCCGGTTCAAGCTGAAGGTGGCGGGGCACGAGGAGGCGGACGTCGCCCGCGTGGTCGAGGTCGCCCGGGTCGTCCGCGAGCGGGTCGGCGACGAGGCGCGATTCTCCCTCGACGGGAACGAGCAGTTCGAGGACCTCGACGGCCTCGCGAGGCTGCTCGACGGGGCGGTCGCCGACGCCGACGGGCGGTGGCTGCTCGAGCGGGTCGTCTGGATCGAGCAGCCGCTCCGACGCGAGCTGACGTTCGATCGCGACCGGCACCGCGCGCTCGACGTCGTGACGGCGGTCGCGCCGCTCACGATCGACGAGGCGGACACCGGCTTCGACTCGTTCCGCAACGCCTTCTCGATCGGGTATCGCGGCGTCTCGGTCAAGAACTGCAAGGGCGTCTTCCGGGCGCTCGTCAACCGGGGGCTCTGCGAGCACTACGGCGACGAGGCGTTCCTGACCGCCGAGGACCTGACGAACCTCCCGGTGACCGCGCTGCACCAGGACCTCGCGACGATGGCGGCGCTCGGCCTCACCTCGGTCGAGCGGAACGGGCACCACTACTTCCGCGGCCTCGACCACCTCCCTCCCGAGGAGGCGGAGGCGGCCCTCGCGGCGCACCCGGACCTGTACGTCCGTGACGGGTCGGTCGTGCGGCTCCGGATCGAAGGGGGCGAACTCTCGATCGCGTCGCTCGCCGCCGCGGGGTACGGGACGTCGCTCGCGCCGTCGCTCGACGCGCGGACCCCGATCGACGAGTGGGCCCTCCGGGCCTGAGCGATGCGCCCTCCGTCCCCGGCGACCTTCCGCGACGCGGCGCCCCTCCGGACCGCGCTCGCGGCGGTGCTCGGCGACGGCGCGGTCGACGACGAGCTGCTCGGGGAGGCAGGCCCGCTCGGGCGCCCGCTCGCGGCCGACGGTCTGACCATCGGCAACCGGTTCGCGGTGCATCCGATGGAGGGGTGGGACGGCGAGCCGGACGGCCGTCCGTCCGCGGCGACCCGGCGGCGCTGGCGGCGGTTCGGGGAGAGCGGCGCCAAGCTGGTCGGGGGCGGCGAGGCGTTCGCGGTGTCGCCGGACGGCCGGGCGAACCCGAACCAACTCCACTTGAACGACGCGCTCGACCCGCGGCCGGGGCTCGAGGCGCTCCTCGACGAGCTGCGCGGCGGGCATCGGGAGGCGTGCGGCACGGTCGACGGGCTCGTCGTCGGCCTGCAGCTCACGCACTCCGGGCGGTACGCGCGGCCGAGCGTCGCGGGGGCCGCCCCGCGCGTGATGTTCCGCCACCCGGTCCTCGACGCGCGGGTCGGGCTGGAGGACGACGCCGCCGTCCTCGCCGACTCGGACCTGGACCGGATCGCGGAGCGGTTCGTGCGCGCGGCGGCCGTGGCCCGCGAGGTCGGGTTCGACTTCGTCGACGTGAAGGCGTGTCACGGATACCTGCTGCACGAGTCGCTCGCGGCGAGGCGGCGTCCGGGGCGCTTCGGCGGCGACCTCGCCGGGCGGAGCGCGCTCCTGACCGGCATCGTCCGGGCGGTCCGCGACGCGTGTCCCGGGCTCCGCGTCGGCGTGCGGATGTCGGTGACCGACGTCTTCCCGCACGCGCGCGGGCCGGACGGCGTCGGGGCGCCGCTCGGCCGGGACGAGCACCGGCCGTACGACGCCGGCTTCGGCGTCGATCCGGACGACCCGCTCCGGCCGGATCTCGACGAACCGCTCCGCGTGATCGGCCTCCTCCGCGACCTCGGCGTGCGGATGCTGAACGTGACCGCCGGCTCGCCGTACACCTCGCCGCACCTCCAGCGCCCCGCCGTCTTCCCGCCGTCCGACGGGTACGCGTCGCCGGGCGATCCGCTCGCCTTCGTCGCGCGCCACCTCGACGTCACCCGCCGGGTGAAGGCGGCGTTCCCCGACCTCCTCGTCGTCGGGACCGGGTACAGCTACCTCCAGGAGTGGATCCCGCACGTCGCGCAGCACGAGGTCGGCCGGGGCCACGTCGACGTGGTCGGGCTGGGGAGATCGATGCTGTCGTACCCCGCGCTCTGCCGCGACGTCCTCGCCGGGAGGCCGCTCGACGCGAAGCGGATCTGCCGCACGTTCAGCGACTGCACGACCGGCCCCCGGCACGGCCTGCCGTCCGGCTGCTACCCGCTCGATCCGGAGTACCGGGCCCGTCCCGAGGCGGCGGAGATCCGGAAGCTGCGGCGGAGGAACGGATGACGAAGCCGGGACCGGACGGCGCGCGCCCGAGCGGCCTCCCGATGGTCGCGCCGCCCGACCCGGCGGCGCTCGACGAGGAGCGGCGGTGGCTCGCGGAGATGGAGGACGCCCCGGCGTGGACGCGGGCGATCGCGTACCTGCGGCGCGGCGGGCCGGGATACCTGCAGAGCGCGCTCACGCTCGGCGGCGGGACGGCGATGTTCTCGCTCTTCGCGGGCGCCGCGTTCGGGTATCAGCTCCTCTGGGTGGCGCCGGTGTCGATGCTCCTCGGCGTGGTGATGCTCGCCGCGGTGGCGCACCAGACGCTCTCGACGGGGATGCGGCCGTTCGACGCCATGCGCGTCCACGCCGGTCCGGTCTTCGCGTGGGGCTGGGCGATCGGCGCGGTCCTCTCCTCGATCATCTGGCAGTTCGCGCAGTACGCCCTCGCGTCCGCCGTCCTCGCCGACATGTGCTCGTTCGCCGCCGGCCTCTCGATCGGCGAGGGGACGGCCGGGCTGATCGTCCTCGCGAACGCCGTGGCGTTCGTCTGGATGTACGGGGCGTCGTCGCGCTGGATGCGGCTGTTCGAGACCCTGATGAAGGGGATGGTCTGGGCGATCGTCCTCTGCTTCGGCCTCGTCGTGGCGCGGACCGGCGTGGCGCACGCCGGGGACCTCGCGAGGGGGTACTTCGCGTTCTCGATCCCGGGCGAGGTGAACGGCGTCCACGGCGCGACGGTCGTCCTGTCGGGGCTCGCCGCGGCGATCGGCGTGAACATGCTGTTCCTCTACCCGTACTCGCTCCTGGCGAAGGGGTGGGGGCGCGAGCACCGCCGGCTGGCGCGCTTCGACCTCCTCGCCGGGATGTTCGTGCCGTACTCGCTCGCCACCGGGCTGATGATCGTGGCGACCGCGAACGCGTTCCACTACGGCGAGCTCGAGTTCACGGGGACCGGCCTCGCGCCGGTCGACGCGGCCCGGGCGCTGACGGCGGTCGTCGGGCCCGGGGTCGCGCGCGTCGTGTTCAACCTCGGGATCCTCGGCATGGCGTGGTCGTCGATCACGCTCCAGATGCTCTGCTGCGGCTTCGTGGCGACCGAGCTGCTCGGCTGGCGGGTCGGGAGCCTCCGCTACCGCCTCGCCTGCCTCCTCCCCGCGCCGGGCGTGATCGGCGCGTTCCTCTGGAACGACGTGAAGCTCTGGCTCGCCGTGCCGACGACCATCCTCTGCGGCTTCCTCCTGCCGCTGGCGTACGTCGGGTTCTGCAAGCTCCAGCGGAGCCGCGCCTACCTCGGCGAGGACCTCCCGCGTGGCGGCCGGGCGACGGCGTGGTTCGGGACGATGGTCTTCACGACCCTGCTCCTGACCGCCTTCCTCGGCTGGTACGCGTTGACGAAGGGGCCCGGCTACCTCGAAGGGCTCCGCCGATGAGCCCGCCGAACGGCGGTCGCGCGCGGGAGGTGAGGACGGCGTTCGCCGCGGCGCACGTCGTGATGAGGCCGTCGTACGCGGAGGTCGACCACGCGCCCGATCGCCCCGGCCGCCCGGACGAGATCGCTCCCCACATCGATTGGGACGCGACGCTCGACCAGCGGCGGCACCTGATCCGGCATGGGCTCGGGGTCGCCGAGGCGATGGACACGGCGCAGCGGAACGAACTCGACTGGGAGGTCGCCGCCGAGCTGATCCGCCGGACGTCGGAGCTCGGGGAGGGGTTCGTCGCGGGCGCGTCGGCCGACCACGCCGGCACGATCGGGAGCGCGGCCGAGCTCGCCGAGGCGGTGGCGTGGCAGGCGGGCGAGATCGTCCGGGCCGGCGGCGTGCCGATCGTGATGGCGCAGCCGTGGCTCGTGCGGGCGGGGCTCGGTCCGGACGCCTTCGTCGCCTTCTACGCCGACGTGGTCGATCGGGTCGACGGGGAGCTCCTGATCCACTGGCTCGGGCCGATGTTCCTGCCGGCGCTCGAGGGGTACTTCCCGGGCGACTCGTTCGACCGGGTGATGGACCTCGATCCGGAGAAGGTGCGCGGCTGCAAGATCTCGCTCCTCGACCCGGAGCTGGAGCGGCGCGTGCGCGAGCGGATCGTCCCGCGCGAGCAGTTCGTCCTGACGGGCGACGACCACCACTTCGCGGACCTGATCGTCGGCGACGACCCGGCGATCGACGGCTGGACCTCGCTCGCGGGACGTCCGCTGGCGCTCGGCCGGTTCAGCCACGCGCTCCTCGGCGTCCTCGACGGCATCGCCGCCCCGGCGCGCGCCGCCCTCGACCTCCTGGCGGACGGCGACGTCGACGAGGCGCGCGACCGGCTCGCCGCGCTCGAGCACGTCGGCCGCGTCGCCTTCGAGCCGCCGACCCGGTTCTACAAGGCCGGGCTCGCGTTCCTCGCCTGGGTGAACGGAAGGCAGGAGGCGTTCCTGCTGCCGAACCACCTCGAGCGGACGCGCGACCTCGACCATCTCCGCCGGCTGTTCGACGCCGCGCGCGCCGCCGGCGCGATCGACGACGCGGCCGCCGCGGCGGAGCGGCTCCGGGCGCTCGAGGCGGGCGGTCAGGGCGAATCGACGACGTCGTAGACCCGGTTCGCGGCCTTGTGGAGCCGCTTCACCGCCGCCTTCAGGTCGCCGATCGCCTTCCCTTCCTTCTTCTCCTTCGCGACCCGGGCCAGGGCCTCGAGGATCTCCTTGCGGGCCTTCGTCAGGTCGGTCCGCGCCTTCTTCACCGGCTTGGACGTCGGGAGGGCGTCGACGGTGGCGCGCGCGGCGTCGACCCGCGTCGTGGCGGTCTGCAGCCAGGTGTCCGCGGTCGGGAAGTCGGGGATCCCGTCGAGCGCGTGGCCCGCCTCGACCAGCGCGCACGCGGCGTGCCAGATCTCGGCGGCGGCGAGATGGCCCGCCGGCGGGCTCCCCGGTTCGGTGCCGTTCGACACGAGCCGCCAGTCGTCGAACCCGACGACCCCCTTGCCGGAGAGGTTGAACACGCCCACCGTCGGCAGGAGCGGCGTCGCCTGGTTCGAGAACGGGACGGCGGCGATCTGGGTCCAGGTCATCGCGCCGGTCGGCCGCGCCTCGAACACGAGCATCGTGCCGGTCGCCTCGATCGCGAAGTCGATCTCGGTCGCGCCGGCGAAGAACTGGCTCCCGATCGCGCTGGACGAGGCGTCGGTGAACGCGAACGCGTTCAGGCCGCCGGAGGTCACCTGCGCGGAGACGCCGTAGAACTCGGTCGGCGGGAACGCGCCGCGCCCGTCGAGCTCGGTCCCGAAGGTCGCCTGGTCGGCGGCGGCGGCGTGGTCGGGGTCGTACAGCCCGCCGGAGACCTCCCACCGGAAGGGCGCCCAGAGATCGCACGGGACGACGAGCGCCATCCGCCCCGGCTTGTTCTTCTTCTTCGACTGGACGCGGAGGTAGCGGTCCTGCGGCGTCGACGCCGCCTCCCCGCCCGCGGCGAGCGCGAACGCCGTCCGGGAGTCCTCGGAGACCTTGACGAAGGCGACGTCGGCGCAACCGACGGCGAACAGCGGGGCGAGGAGGGCGAGGAGGGCGAGCGGACGGGACATCGGCGGCTCCGGGGACGAAACGGGCGTCGGCTCGGCGGCGATTCCCTCCTCGACGCCCG
>JBICIB010000329.1:0-5931 GCA_043101415.1 Planctomycetota bacterium JB042
CGCCTCCCTCTGGGTCGCCCTGATCGACACCTCCCGCGCGCCGGCGCGCGCCGGGGGACTCGCGCGTCTCGACGTCCGTCGCTCGACCGAGGACGGCTGGTCCCGGTTCGACGCGGAGGACGGCCTCGCATCCAGCCGGTGCTACGACGTGCTCGACACGGCCACGCGCACGCTCGCGGCCACCGCGCGCCACGCCTCCCGCCTGGTCGACGGCGAGTGGCGGGACTTCGGCGTCGGCGATCGGCCGCGCCGGATGTTCCGGATCTTCGAGACCCGCGACGGCGCGCTCTGGGGCGGACCGGGGATCGGGAACCGCGGCCTCTACCGCTACGAGGACGGCGCGTTCCGGCCGTTGACCGGGCCGGGGCTTGCGCCCATCTCGGGGAGCGATTTCGCGGAGACGCCGGACGGCCGGCTCTGGGTGACCGGCGAGCACGGACTCGCGCGCGTCGACCGGGACGGGATCGTGCACCAGGTCGGGGCGGAACCGGGCGCGCCGGCGGTCCGCTGCTGGCCGATCCTCGCCGACCACGACGGCTCGCTCTGGATCGGCTCCCTCGGGCGCGGGCTGCTCCGGTACCGCCCGGACGACGACGCGGCGCCCGTCGTCCTCGACGCTTCGATCCGGACGTCCGACGCGGGGCTCGTGATCCGGCTGACCGGCCGCGACGCCTGGGACACGACGCCGCCCGACCGGCTCCGCTACCGCATCCGCGTCGACGACGAGCCGTGGAGCGTCCCGTTCTCGGCGGCGGAGCTGCCGCTGCCGGCGCTCCGGTCGGGCGCGAGGGTCTCGGCGCAGGTCCTCGACCTGGCGGGGAACCGATCGGCTCCGACGACGACGCCGTACCGGCCGCCGCTCGACCCGGGACTCGCCTGGCGGCGGGGCGGCGCGGCGGCGATCCTGGCGCTCGGCGCGCTCGCGCTCTTCCTCCAGGTCCGTCGCCGCCGGGAACGACTCGAGGCAAGCGAACGGTCGCGCCGGCGGCTGCTCGAGTCGGAGCGTCGCTACCGGGCGATGGTCGAGGGGGCCGACGTGATCCTCTGTTCGTACGACGCCGACGGACACGCCCGCTACGTCAGCCCGCGCCTCGCCGAGATCTGCGGCGTCCCGCCCGACTCTCTCGACCCGTCGACCCTGGTGGCCCGCGCCCACCCGGACGACGCGGGGGCGCTGGAACGACAGGCCGCGCGACGCCGACAAGGCGAGGGGGATCCCGGCGGCGTGGAGTTCCGCCTTCGCGACTCGGAGGGGGGGTGGCGCTGGTTCTGGCAGGTCCAGAGCGCGCGGACCGACGCCGCCGGTCGGGTCGTCGGGTTCGACACGGTCGCGCTCGACGTGACCGAACGGCGGCGCCTCCAGGAGGCGCTCCTCCACGCGCAGAAGCTGGAGAGCCTGGGCGTCCTGGCCGGCGGAGTCGCGCACGACTTCAACAACCTCCTGGTCGGGGTGATCGGGAACGCCGAGCTGCTGCGGAACCGGCTCGACGACCGTCCCGAGCTGGTGCGGCTCGCCGATCGGATCGAGCGGGCGGGGAAGGAGGCGGGCCTCCTCTGCCGGCGGATGCTCGCCTACGCGGGCCGCGCGCAGATCGACGACTCGACGCTCGACCTGGTCCGGCTCGTCGAGGAGACGGCCGAGCTGCTCCGGAGCGCCGTCCCCTCCTCGACGACCCTCGACATCGTTCCCGCGCCGGCGGGGGCGCTCTGGATCGAAGGGGACGAGGCCCAGCTCAAGCAGATCGTGCTGAACCTGGTGCTGAACGCGGCGGAGTCGATCGACGAACGACGCGGCCGGATCGAGATCCGGATCCGCTCGGCCGACCCGGCGACGGGGAGCGGCGACTCGTTCGTCGTCGATCACCTCGACCGGCGCGGGGCGGCGGTCGTGCTGGAGGTGGCGGACGACGGGAGCGGACTCGACCCGGCGGCGGTCCCCCGGATCTTCGACCCGTTCTTCTCGACCAAGTTCGAGGGTCGCGGGCTGGGACTCGCCGCGGTGGCGGGGATCGTGAAGGCCCATCGCGGCGCCATCGAGGTCACGACCGCGCCCGGCGAGGGGACGTCCTTCCGGATCTGGCTGCCGGCGGCCCTCGAGAGCGGCTCGGCGGTCGCCCCCCCGGCCCGGTCGGCCGAGCCCCTCCGCGGCCGGGTCCTGCTCGTCGACGACGACGAGGTGGTCGTCGGGGTGGCGCGGGCGATGCTGGAGGAGCGGGGACTCGAGGTCGACGCGGCGCCCGGCGGCGACGAGGGGCTCTCGGCCTGGCGGCGCGCCCCGGGCCGGTACGACGTCGTGCTGCTCGACGTCACGATGCCGAGCCGGGACGGGGTGGAGGTCCTGCGCGAGCTGCGTCGCCTCGACCCGTCCGTGCGGGTGATCCTCACCAGCGGGTTCGCCCGCGAGGAGACGGTGGCGCGGTGCCGCGAGACGCCGCCGGACGGGTTCCTCGCCAAGCCGTATTCGTCCTCCGATCTCGAACGGGAGTTGCGTAGGGTTCTCGACCGGAGCGCCACGACGCGAGGGACGGCATGAACATCGTCTGCGTGGGAGGCGGCCCCGCCGGCCTCTACTTCGCCATCCTGATGAAGAAGGCGTATCCGGACGCCCGGATCACCGTGCGCGAACGGAACCGGGCCGACGACACGTTCGGGTGGGGGGTCGTCTTCTCGAAGGAGACGCTCGGACACTTCGGCGACGCCGACGCCGAGACGTACGCCGAGATCCGCCGCCGGTTCGCGTACTGGGACGACATCGACACGTTCGTCGGCGGGTCCCGGGTCACCTCGACCGGACACGGGTTCTGCGGCATGTCCCGGATGCAGCTCCTGACCATCCTCCAGGAGCGCGCCGCGGGCCTCGGCGTCGAGCTCTCGTTCGAGGACGAGGTCGCCGACGTCGAGTCGATCGACGCCGACCTCGTGATCGGCGGCGACGGCGTGAACTCCGCCCTCCGCGAGCGGTACGCGGACGTCTTCCGGCCGACGATCGAGTGGGGTCGCTGCCGCTTCACCTGGCTCGGGACGACCCTCCCGCTCGAGTCGTTCACGTTCCTCTACCGCGAGAACGAACACGGGCTGTTCGCGGTCCACTCCTACCCGTTCCAGTCCGACCTCTCGACCTTCATCGTCGAGTGTCACGAGGAGACGTGGCGGCGCGCCGGCCTCGACGAGGCGGACGAGGCGGCGACGGTCCGCTACTGCGAAGAGCTGTTCCGGGACGACCTGAGGGGGCACCCGCTCCTCACCAACCGATCGATCTGGCGCAGCTTCCCGACGATCCGGTGCGAGCGGTGGCACCACGGGAACCTCGTGCTGATGGGGGACGCCGTCCACACCGCTCACTTCTCGATCGGTTCGGGGACGAAGCTCGCGATGGAGGACGCGATCGCGCTCGTCGACGCGTTCCGAGCCCACGGCACGGACGACGTGCCGAAGGTGCTCGAGGCGTACCAGGAGGCGCGTTGGGTCGACGTCGCGAAGCTCCAGCGCGCGGCCGCGGTGAGCCGCCGCTGGTTCGAGAACGTCGCCCGCTACAAGGAGCAGGACCCGATCCAGTTCACCTTCAACCAGACGACGCGCAGCAAGCGGATCACGTGGGACAACCTCGAGACCCGCGACCCCGCGTTCGTGGCGCGGACGCGCGACTGGTACGCGGAGCACGTCGGGGCGGGACGGAACGAGGACGGGCGCTCGCCGGTGCCGATGTTCACCCCGTTCCGGCTGCGCGACCTCGAGCTCCGGAACCGCGTCGTCGTGTCGCCGATGTGCATGTACTCCGCCGACGACGGCCTCGTGAACGACTGGCACCTCGTCCACCTCGGCACCCGGGCGATCGGGGGCGCGGGCCTCGTCATCACGGAGATGACCGACGTCACGCGCGACGGTCGGATCTCGCCGGGCTGCGCCGGCATGTACCGGGACGAGCACGTCGACGCGTGGCGCCGGATCACCGGGTTCGTCCACCGGCACTCCGACGCCAAGATCGCGATCCAGCTCGCCCACGCCGGCCGGAAGGGGTCGACCCGGGTCGCGTGGGAGGGGATCGACGAGCCGCTCGAGACCGGGAACTGGCCGCTCCTCTCCGCGTCGCCGATCCCGTACCTCCCGCACTCGCAGGTGCCGAAGGAGATGGACCGGGCCGACATGGACGCCGTCACCGCCGCGTTCGTCGCCGCGACGGAGCGCGCCCTCGCGGCCGGGTTCGACATGATCGAGCTCCACATGGCCCACGGCTACCTGCTGTCGTCGTTCGTCTCCCCGCTCACCAACGTCCGCCGGGACGAGTACGGCGGCGACGCCGAGGCCCGGATGCGGTACCCGCTGGAGGTGTTCGACGCGGTCCGCGCGGCGTGGCCCCGGGAGCGGCCGATCTCGGTCCGGATCTCGGCCAGCGACTGGGTGGAGGACGGCGGCCTCACCGAGGAAGACGCGGTGACGGTCGCGCGCCTCCTGCGGGACCACGGCTGCGACGTCGTCGACGTCTCGGCGGGCCAGACGACGACGAGGGCCCGCCCGGTCTACGGGCGGATGTTCCAGGTCCCGTTCTCCGACCGCATCCGACACGAGGTCGGCGTCCCGACGATGACCGTCGGCAACATCCAGGACGCCGATCAGATCAACACGATCCTCGCCGCCGGTCGGGCGGACCTCTGCGTGCTCGCCCGGCCGCACCTGAAGCAGCCGTACCTGACGCTCGACGCCGCGGCGCGGTACGAACAGTTCGACCAGCCGTGGCCGCCGCAGTACGACTCCGTCCGGCCTCGGCCGTCGTAGGCCCGGAACGCGGCGCCCGAGACGGAGAACGCGTTCGAGCCGAGGGAGGGCCCGAACGCGCCGCTGTCTCCGTGTCGTCGCGTCGGAAAGGCAGGAATCGCGCGACGTCACCCCGAGCGGCCTCCGGGCCGCCCGGCATCTCACTTCACTTCAAGTAGATCTTGCCCTTCCCGGCCGGAGGCTGGAAAGGAAGGATCGCGAGCTTCAGCTTCTCCTTCTTGCCGCCGCCGAAGCCGCCGGCGGTGATGAGGTACGCCCCGGTCTCGACGATCGGGAGCCCCTCGACCGCGACCTCGCCGGAGGCGGCGCTGGTCATGAACGAGGAGACATCGAACATCGCGCCGGACGGATCGGTCAGGCCGAGCGTGACCGGACCGGAGAAGACGCCGTTCGGATCGGCGGCGAACTCGAGCGTCCCGCCGGGGAGCATCAGGGCCTCCGCGACCGCCAGGTCGCCGTTCGGCAGGCCCTTCCACTTCAGGTTCCGGGCCCGGCCGGCCTTCGGGAACTTCGCCTTCGTCTTCATCTGATAGATGCCGAGCGAGTCCTTCTTGCCGGAGATCCGGAGCATGTACTCGCCGGAGCGCTTCAGCTTGATCCCCTTGGTGATGCCGCTCTTCGAGCCCTTGAACTTGACGATCTTCTCGATCGCCCCGTCGGGGTCGACGACGGTCACCAGCGGCTTCAGCTTCCCCGCCAGGACCTTCACGTTCAGCTTCAGCTTCATCCCCTCGAGGGCGGTGAACTGGATCTCGTCGATGTCGCCCGGGGTCGACATCTGGCCGAGGATCGCGTCGCCCGGCACGAAGCGCGCCGCGCCGACGTTCACGGTGACCGGCAGGTCGACGAAGTCGTCGGGGTGCTGGAAGTTCCGGAAGCGGACCGTCGTCGTGTGGACCCCCTGCGCGAGCTGGGTGTGGTCGATCGTCAGATGGACCTCGTTGCCGTCCTCGCCGGCGATCGCGAAGCTCGTCGGCGGGTCGACCGTGAGCCACGGCACCGGCGTCAGCTCGACGACGTTGAAGATGAGGATGCTCCCCTCGGTGCCGACGTTCTCGACGATCACCGGGATCGGCTCGAGCGCGCCCTGGTCCTGCGACACGAACACGTCGATCGGGGTCGGGTCGGCGAGCTCGAGGTCGGTCGCGTAGACGATGA
>JBICIB010000330.1:0-3274 GCA_043101415.1 Planctomycetota bacterium JB042
CGGGCGTCGACCGCGTGCGGCACGACCGGCGGGGCGCCGTTGTACGCGCGGAGCTCCGCCCGCTCCGCGAGCGCAGTCCGCTTCCGGGCCGGGTCGGGCGGGCTGTCGCCGGGCCCGAACGCGGCCGTCGACGCGAGCGTCGAGAGCCGCGAGACGAACCCGCGGTTCGGTCCGAGGTCGAGCGTGCGGAGGTCGGCGTAGCTCGCCGCGTCCGCGACGTCCCCCGTGCGCGACGGCGCGGGCCGGGGCGGGGGCGGGCGGGCGACGCCCCCGGTCGAGCGCTCGGTCCCGCCGATCCCGACGAAGTAACCGACGAGCGCGAGGCCGACCGCGGCGGCCGTCAGGAGCTCGGCGGCGGGGCGCGGTCCCGCGGCGCTCACTGTGCGGGCTCCTCGTTCACCGGCGAGACCCGGACCGCGCACTTCTTGTAGTCCGGCTGCTTGGAGAACGGGTCGTGCGCGTCGAGCGTCACCTCGTTGATCAACTTCATCTCGTCGAAGAACGGGACGAAGACCGTGCCGGGGGGCGGCGCGCCCCGGCCGCCGATCCAGGCCGGCAGCTCGATGCTCCCGCGGCGCGACTCGATCCTCACCGGGTCGCCGTTCGAGATCCCGAGCCGCTGCGCGTCCTCGGCGTTCAGCTCGGCGTACGCCCGCGGCATCGCCCGCGAGAGCTGCGGGACGCGCCGGGTCATGGTGCCGGTGTGCCAGTGCTCGAGCACGCGCCCGGTCGTCAGCCAGAACCCGTATCCGTCGTCCGGGACCTCGGGGGGCGGGACGTACGGCGAGAACCAGATCTGCGCCCGGTCGTCCTTCGTGGTCGAGTGGTAGAACTGGAACTCGCGCCCGGCCTCGACGTACGGGTCGTCGAACGCCGCGAAGCGGACGCGCGTCTCCCGCCACGACCCGTCCTTCTGCTGCACGACCGGCCATCGGAGGCCGCGCGCCTTCACGTACTCGGAGTACGGCGCGAGGTCCTTGTGCTTCAGCCGGGAGAACCTCCGGTACTCCTCGAACAGGTGCTCGTCGACGTTGACGTCGCCGTAGTGCTCCCACTCCCAGATCGGGACCTCGTCGCCGTTCTCGTCGAGCACCTCGAAGAGGAACCGCCCGTCCTTGTCCCTCATCCCCTCGACGCCGAGCTCGTCCAGGCGACGCGCGACCGCGATCGTCTGCCAGCAATCGTCCCGCGCGTCCCCCGGCGGGTCGACCATCTTGAACCACTGCTGCGTGCGCCGCTCGGAGTTGCCGTAGATCCCGTTCTTCTCGACCCACATCGCCGACGGGAGGATCAGGTCGGCGAGCCGCGTCGTCGCGGTCGGGTAGACCTCCGAGACGATCAGGAACTTCTCCTCGAGGTCGGCCGCGCCGAGGAAGAGCTTCTCCAGGTTCGGGAGCGTCTGGCCGGGGTTCGTCACCTGCACCCAGATCGTCTCGATCTCCGCGCCCGGTTTGCAGAAGGCGTCCCACATCGAAACGGTGTGGAACCCCGGGTTCGGGTCGATCCGTCCGGGGGGGAGGTTCCAGATCTCCTCGGCCTGGCGCCGGTGCTCCTCGTTCGCGACGACGCGGCCTCCCGGGAGCGCGTGGGCCAGGGTCCCGACCTCGCGGGCGGTCCCGCACGCCGACGGCTGGCCGGTGAGGCTGGTCGGGGCGTCGCCCGGCCGCCCGAAGTGGCCGGAGAGGAGGTGGATCCCGTGGACGAGGCAGTTGATCGCCGTCCCCTGGGTGTGCTGGTTCATCCCCATGCACCAGAGGCTCGTGATCCGCTGGGTCCGGTCGCCGAACAGCCGGCCGAGCATCCGGATCTTCTCCGCCGGGACGCCCGAGATCTCCTCGACGCGTTCGGGGGTGTACTCCTTCACCAGCGCCTTGTACTCCTCGAACGAGATCTCCCGGCCGTGCAGTCCGGGCGGGTCGCTCGGCGCCTTGAACGCGCAGTGCTCGGCGACGAACGCCTCGTCGTACGTCCCGTCCTCGATCAGGAGGTGCGCGATCCCGTTGGCGATCGCGAGGTCGGTGTTCGGCCGGAAGAGGAGGTGCTCCTGCGCGAACTCGGTCGTCCGCGTCGTGCGCGTCGACAGGTCGATCAGGAGGACGTCCTCGCCGCGCCCCCGTCGGTCGACGATCCGGGAGAAGAGGACCGGGTGCATCTCGGCGGGGTTGTTCCCCCACGTGAGGACGACGTCGGCGGCGTCGAGGTCGTCGTAGCAGCCGGCCGGTTCGTCGACGCCGTACGTCGCCAGGAATCCGGTGACGGCCGACGCCATGCAGAGGCGCGCGTTCGGGTCGATGTGGTTGTTCGAGAGGCCGCCCTTGATCAGCTTCTGCGCCGCGTACCCCTCCGGGATGGTCCACTGGCCGGAGCCGTAGATCGCGAACTTCTTCGGGGCGGCGGCGATCCGCTCGGCCGCGATGTCGATCGCCTCCTTCCACGAGATCGGGACGTGACGGTCGCCCTGCTTCAGGAGCGGCGTCGTGAGCCGGTCCTCCCCGTAGAGGATGCCGCCGACGTGGTACCCCTTGACGCAGAGGAGCCCCTTGTTGACCTCCGCGTCCTTGTCCCCGGCGATCGCCACGACCCGGCCGTCGTGGACGCCGACCTGGACGTGGCAGCCGGTCCCGCAGAACCGGCACGGCGCCTTGTCCCATCGCAGGCGCGCGTCGCGCGGGGTCTCGGCGTGACCGTCGGGCGACGGCAGGGCGGCGGCCGCCGCCGCGAGCGCGGCTCCCTTCAGGAACGACCGGCGGCTGGCGCCGGTGTCGGCGAACACGACGTCGACGAAGGAGACCCCCGGGAGCCGCTCGATCGTCCGGTGGAGATCGCGCAGCTCGCGGGACGTCTCCGCGGTGATCTCCGCGGCGGACCGGGATCTCGTTCCCGGTCCCACGTCGACCCGCGGGTCGTTCCCCAGCCGCCGGAGGGCGTCCTCGCGATCGCGCCCGTCGCCGCTCCACCTGATCAGTATGCCGCTCACAGGCATCTTTGCCCTCCCGTCGCCGGGCTCCGTCGTCCGGTCTTCGCCGCGAGGACCGCACCGCGCGGTCCACGAAGGATTGGCACGCAGTTTCCGTTCCCGAACCGCGACGGGCGGAGTCCGGAGGGTGTCGTGACGAACCGAGGGCGGTGCGCGGGAACGGTCGGGCGGGTCGCGGCGGCGGCGCTGGCGGTCGCCGCCGGGGTCCCGGTCGCGATCGGACTCGCGGCGTGGAGCGGGGACGAGGCGGTGCGGGCCGACGAGGGCCCGGCGAAGGCCCAGGTCGGTCGGAGGTTC
>JBICIB010000331.1:0-3947 GCA_043101415.1 Planctomycetota bacterium JB042
GTAGAGCGGCCAGAGGTGGAACTTCTCGCGGTGCGGCCCGCTCGCCCGGAAGAGGATCGGGAAGAGCGTACGTTCGATGCTCTCCGTCCGATCGTTCTCTGTACGCCAGTAGAGGAGGCCGAGGTTCAGGAAGTCCTCCCCCTCGCCGTCGTCCTCGTGGATCCAGAGGGGGAACGCGCGCGACCCGTGCGCCTCCCCCTCGCGGTGGAACCGGACCAGCGGCCAGAGGGCGTCGACCGCGTATCCCTCCGGGTTCTCGGACGTCTCGTAGCGGGCGAGCGGCAGGAAGTTGAACCGTTCGTCGACCCCCTCCCGTTCCGGCGCCCGGCACGCGGCGGAGGAGAGGAGGAGCGCGAGGAGCGCCCCCGAAACGGGTTTCATCCGGCGACCTCCCGGTAGACGTCCATCGTCGCCCGCGCCGCCCGCTCCCAGGTGAACGTCGCCGCGTGCGCCCGTCCGGCCTCGCGCAGCGCGCGCCGGCGGGTCGGGTTGCCGACGACGTGAAGCAACGCCCGGGCCAACGCGTCGTCGTCGGTCGTGTCGCAGAGGACCGCGTGGCCTCCGTCGTCCCCGACGATCTCGCGCGCGACCGGGACGTCGGCGGCGACGACCGGGGTCCCGCACGCCATCGCCTCGAGCATCGGGAGGCCGAACCCCTCCGCGAGCCCGGGGAAGACGAACAGCTCGGCCCCGGCGTAGAGCGCCGGGAGGTCGGCGTCCGCCACGAACCCGGGGAGGACGACGCGGTCGCGGGCCCGCGTCGAGGCGATCGCGGCGGCGACCTCCTCGAATCCGTGCGCCCGGCCGCCGGCGAGGACGAGGGAGAGGTCGTCGCGGGCCCGCGCCACCCGATCGAACGCCCGCACCCGCGGGAGGAGGTTCTTTCGCGCCGAGAGGAGACCGACGAACAGGACGTACGGCCCCCGGACGCCGAGCCGCGCCAGCGTCCGGTCGATCGCCGGACGGTCCGGCGCGACGAACCGCGGCTCGATCCCGTGGTGCACGACCGCGAACCGCGCGTCCGGCAGGTCGAACCACTCCCGGAACGCGTCGCGCGTCGCCGCGGAGACGCAGACGATCCGGTCCGCCCGTTCGGCCAGCCACGCGTACGCCGCGCGCTTCTTCTCGCGGAACCCGGCGTCCGCGATCGCCGCGTCCGCCGCGCCGCCGATGTCGTGCAGCGTGACGACGGCCGGGAACCCGCGCCGGCGCGGCAGCCGCGCGTCGAGCCCGTGGAAGACGTCGAACCGCCCGAGCGTCGTCCCGAGCAGCGGCTCGACGAACCACCGCGTCCGAGCGTTCGCCGCGCCCGGCGCGTACCGGTGCGACCGCCGCCTCCACCGCGAGGCGCGCACCCCGAGCGTGAACGCGTCGTCCGGGAACGCGCGGAGCATCGCGTCCGCGAGGCACGTCGCGTACCGCGCCACCCCGGTCCGGTGCGGCTTGGCGGCGCAGGAGATGTCGAGGGCCACGCGCATGGGCGAACCCTAGACCCGTCGAGGCGCGGAGAGAAGGAGGGAGGCGGGGGGCTGGGCTGGGGGCCGGGGGCTGGGGGCGGGAGGAGGTCGGACGGCGTCGAGGCCTCCGGCAGGGGAGGCGTCGGGGATCTCGCGCGACCCGGGGACCGGAAACCCCAGTCCCCGGCCCCCAGCCCCCTCCTCCCCCTCAGAGATCGCTCGGGCTCATGCCCCGGGGCATCCCGCAGTGATTGCAATACACGTTGTTCCCCTTCAGCCCCAGGCCCTCGCGCGTCGCGAGCAGGCGGTCGACGTCCTCGCGGGGCATCGGCTTCGGGCCGCCGAGCGTGTGGGCCATGTAGAGGATCTTCGCGTTGTGCTCGATCTGCTCGAGCTTCTTGTACGCGTCGAGGAGGTCCTTCCCGACGCAGACGGCGCCGTGGCGCTCCATCAGGACGGCGTCGGCGCAGCGGATCAGGTCGCGGATCGACTCGGGGAGCTCGTCGGTGCCGGGTGTGCCGTAGGGCGCGGTCGGGATGGCGCCGAGGGTCGCGACGAGCTCGGGGATCACCGGCTTCATCAGCGTGTCGAGGCCGGCGAGCGAGAACGCGACCGCGGTCGGCGGGTGGGCGTGGACGACCGCGCGGACGTCGTCCCGCTCCTCGTAGCAGGTGACGTGCATCCGGATCTCGGTCGACGCGCGCCCGCCGCTCCTCGGCGCGCCGTCGGGCGCGGTCCGCACGATCTGCTCCGGCTCGATCAGGAACTTGATCCCGCCCGACGGGGTGACGAGCAGGTCGCCGTCGTCGAGCCGGACCGACACGTTCCCGTCGATCGCGCCGATCATCCCGCGCTCCCAGCAGAGCCGGGCGATCTCCACGATCTGCTTCCGGAGGGTCCGTTCGTCGCTCATGTCTCTCCCGAGGGGCCCTTGAAGAACGTCCGGCGGCCGTCGACCTCGACCTCGTCGACGATCCCGACGATCACGGTCCGCACCGGCGCGTCGTCCCGCCCGTACAGCGTACGCGCGCTCGACCCTTCCTTCATCACCAGGACCCGCTCGCCCACGCCGGCTCCGACCCGGTCCGCGGCCACGACGACCCCCTCCGGGGCGGCCTCGCCGTGCTCCGGATCGTCGGCCCGGACGAGCAGCAGCGGTTTCCCGTCGAAGAACGGATGTTGGACCGGGGTCACGACCGGGCCGAGGACGGTGGCGAGGAACATCGAAGCGGCGCTCCTTCGGCCCGGATCAGGGCTGGTACACCTCGGCCGACGCCGCACCGCCGCCGGCGACCAGCACGGTCCCGTCCGGCAGCGGGGTGAGGACGGGGAGGAACCGGCCGGCGCCGAGCGCTCCGGTCGGCTGGAAGGTGGCGGAGCCGTCGTAGCGGTCGGCGCTCGTCGGGAGGTCGATCTGGACCCCGCCCGCGGAGAGCGCGACGTCGATGCCGCCGGCGATCAGCACGTCGCCGCCGGGGAGCGCGACGACCCCGGCGCCGGCGCGCCCCGCGCCGAGACCGGTCACGGCGGAGAAGGTCCCGCCGAGGAACCCGGCGGTGAAGACCTGCCCGTCGTCGAGGGTCCCGACCACGAGCTGCGTCAGGTCGCCGCTCTGGATCACCGCGGTGAGGTCGAGCGAGAGCCCGCCGACGAGGAGGACCTTCCCGCCCGGGAGGGCGCACGCGGCGTGGAGCATGCGCGGCGCGTCGAAGAACGACGGCAGTCCGAACGACCCGTTCGAGAAGAGGTACGCCGTGTTCGAGACGGTCGGGACGTTCAGGATCGGGACGAGCGTCAGCCCGCCGGCGATCAGCACCTTGCCGGCCGTCGTCGTCGTCGAGGAGTGGAGCGCGCGCGGCTCGAACAGGCCGGGCCCGGCGGCGAACGTGCCGGTCGACGGGTCGAACAGCTCGGTCGTCCCCTGGATGCCGGAGAAGAACGTCAGGAGGTCGGTCAGGTCGACGGTCTGGAACCCGCCGGTGATCAGGACGCGGCCGTCGGGGAGGAGCGACGCGCCGTGCCCCGCGCGCGGCGAGCCCATCGCGAGCGAGGTGCTCTGCCCCGTCGCCGGGTCCCAGACCGCGGCCGCGGCCGTCGGCTGGCCGGTCGGGTCGATGCCGCCGGTGAACAGGATGCGCCCGTCGGCGAGCGTGGTCGAGCGGCCGAGCGTGCCGACCGCGAACGTCGCGCCGGCGGTCGTCCACTCCTCGAGGTCGGGGTCGTACTCCTGCGCGACCGGGCCCGATCCGCCGACGAACAGGAACGTCCCGTCGTCGGTCGGCGCGACGGCTCCCTCGACGATCGGGAGGTCGGGCGCGTCGAGCGTCGGCTCGAACGTGCCGGCGACCGCGGCGGTCAGCCGGACGACGTTCGAGGCGGCGTCGATCGGCGAGCCGGCGACGGCCTGGAACGACACGGTCGTCGCGAGGAGGTACGGGTCGCTCGGGAGGAGGACCGTCGCCTGGGCCGCACCGCCGGCGTCGAGCGTGC
>JBICIB010000332.1:0-2903 GCA_043101415.1 Planctomycetota bacterium JB042
CGAGCCCGGCCGCGATCATCGTCGCGGCCGGCCGGGCCTCGCCGAACGCCTCCCTCAGGAGGGGCCAGCACGCCTCGAACTCCGCCGCGTCGGGCACGACGTACCGCACCCGGACGACGTCCGCGAACGTCGCCTCCGCCGCGGCGAGCGCCGCCTCGACGTTCCGGAGGGTCTGCGCGGTCTGCTCGACGACGTCGTCCGAGATGGACATCGTCGCGTAGTCGAACCCGGTCGTCCCGGAGACGAACACCCACTCGCCGTCGACGACGGCCCGCGAGTAGCCGATCTCCTCCTCGAAGCGCGACCCGGACCCGATGAGGCGGCGCGTCACCGAACCGCCCTCAGATCCCGCTGACCAGCTCGAAGTACTTGGCGAACGCCTGCATCCCGCCGCACGCCTGGCCCCAGTCGTAGTACTCGTTCGGGGCGTGGTAGCCGTGCTCGGGGAGCGACAGCCCGATGAACGTGATCGGGCACTTCAGCGTCTTCTCCATCGTGACGATCGCGCCGATCGACCCGCCCTCGCGGACGACCGCGGGGGTCTTGCCGTAGGCGAACCGGATCGCGTCCGCCGCGGCCTTCGCGAACGGGCCGGTCGTCACGCCGCGGTACGGCGCCAGGGCCGACTCGTCGGTGATCCGCACGTCGCGGTTCAGCGTGCGCACGTGCTTCCGGAGCAACTGCAGCGCCTTCCGCGGGGTCTGGTTCGGCACGAGCCGCATCGACACCTTCGCTTCGCCCCACGGCGGGACCGCCGTCTTCACGCCCGGCCCCTGGTAGCCGCCGGCGAACCCGTGGACCTCGAACGTCGGCTGGGCCCAGATCGCCTTCATCACCTTCAGGGCGTCCTGGTGGCGCAGCTTCGTCAGGCCGTGCGCCTTCTTGAAGCCGGGGACCGAGAACCCGCACTCCCGGAACCACTTCAGCTCGCCGCGGGTCGGCGGCACGACGTCGTCGTAGAACCCGGGGATCAGCACGCGGCCGGTCTTCGCGTCGACGCACTTCGCGACGACCGCCGCCAGCTCGGCGAGCGGGTTCCGCGCCGCGCCGCCGGTCAGTCCGGAGTGCGTGTCCTTCGTCCCGGTCTCGAGCCGGAGGATCGCCCCCTGCAGGCCGCGCAGCCCCGCCGACACCGCCGGCTTGGTGCGGGAGACCCAGATCGTGTCCGACACGACGACCGAGTCGGTCGGGATCTTCGCCGCCTCCTTCCGCATGAACTTCTCGAAGCTCGGCGAGCCGATCTCCTCCTCGAGCTCCCAGATGAACCGGACGTTGATCGGCACGCCGGACTCGACCGCGTGGCGCGCCGCCAGGAGGGCGGTCAACGCGGGACCCTTGTCGTCCGTGGCGCCGCGCGCGTAGTAGCGGTCCCCCTCGACCGCCATCTTGAACGGCTTCCGCTCCCACTCCGGCCCGCCCGCCGGCTGCACGTCGAGGTGGTTGTAGACGGTGACGGTCTTGTTCTTCTTGCCGGTCTTCAGGTGTCCGAGCACGACCGGGTGGCCGTCGGTCTTCTTCACCTTCGCCTTCGCCCCCATCTTCTCCAGGAGCTTCGCCGCCGCCTTGGCGCACTTCTCGACGTCCTTCCGGTGCCCGGGGTCCATGCTGACCGACGGGATCTCGACCAGCGTCTTCAGGTGCTTCTCGAACTCGGGTCGGCACTCTTCGGCGTAGGCGCGCAGCGCGGCGCGGTCGAGGATCTCGGGCATGGCGGTCCTGTTCTCCGGAGGACGAGCGAGTCGATAGTCTAACGGGATGCCGAAATGCGACCACGTGGCGTTCCGCGTCGCCGACCTCGAGCGCGCGATCGCCTTCTACGAACGAGTCCTCCCCGGTCGGACGATCGCGCGGAAGCAGACGAACGACCGGTGGCGGACGGCGATCGCCTGGGTCGAGCCGGAGGGGCAGCCCGGGTTCGCGTTCGTGCTGATCCAGGCGACCCGCGTCCGGTGGCTCCTCCGCCTGTTCCACGCCGTCGTCCCTCGCGTCATGCGCGGCTACGAGCACGCCGGCCTCGCGTGCGCCTCGCGCGAGGAGGTCGACGAGCGGGCGCGGGCGGCGGTCGAGGCGGGGGCGCGCCTCCTCTTCCCCCCGACCTTCGTCGACGAGAGGACGGGCTACGTCGCCGAGGCCGTCGACCCGGACGGGAACCCGATCGAGTGGACGCACGGCCAGACGTTCGGCTGACCCGAGAGGATCCGGAGGGGGCCCGAGAGGGCCCGATCAATAGCGCCGCGCGAGGAGCGGGCGCTGGCCCGAGTCGTACCAGTCGACGACCCTCCCGGCGTCGTCGAACTCGACGAACGAGTAGCCGTACTCCCAACGACGGTCGTCGAACCGCGGCGGCGAGCCCTGCACCAGCAGCACCTCGTCCTTCGTCGAACCGACCGTGAAGTACGACGGCGCGGCCACGCCCTCGGCCGGGACGAGGCGCGCCCGCAACGCGTGGGCGCGGCTGTCGTACCAGCGGACGACGCGGTCCCCCTCGAACTCGACGAACGAATACCCGTACTCCCAGCGATCGTCCGAGAACCGACGCGGCGAACCCTGCACCCGAAGGACGTCGTCCTTCGTCGAGCCGACCGTGAAGAACGCCGACGGGGCGCCGGGCCGACGCGGGACGAGCCGGGCCCTCAGCACCTCGGCGCGGCTGTCGTACCAGCCGACGACGCGGTCGTCGTCGAAGTCGACGTACGAGTAGCCGTACGACCAGCGCTCCTCGGTCGCCACGCGCGGCGAGCCCTGGATCGCGAACACCTCTTCCTTCGTCGCGCCGAGCGTGAAGTACGGCGGCCGCGGCGCCGCCGACGGTCGCGGGGACGGGGCCCAGGGCGCGGGCGCCTCCGGAGGCGGCGAGGAGGCCGCGGCGGCGACCGCCTCGTCGCTCCGCCCGTCGGTGCGCG
>JBICIB010000333.1:0-5899 GCA_043101415.1 Planctomycetota bacterium JB042
CTCGAAGGTCTCGTCGAAGGACCAGGTCCTCTCCAGGATCCTCGGGTATCCGCTGCACACGCACGTCGGCATCGACTTCGTCCCGTCGCTGAAGGACATGAAGACCGCCTGGGACTTCGTCCACTTCCAGGGATTCCTCGGCTTCCCGATGGTGATGCAGTTCATCTGGCAGGGGTGCGACGCGGTGCTCGCGGCGCCGATCGTCCTCGATCTCGTCCGGCTGACCGATCTGGCGCTCCGGCGGGGCGAGTCCGGACCGATGCCGCACCTCGCGTGCTTCTTCAAGAGCCCGCACCGGGTCGACGAACACGACTTCCACCGACAGTGGGACCGGCTGATGGCGTACGTGGAGAAGGGACCCTGAGGACCCTCGATGCGCGCCTCCGCGGCCGTTCCGGGCCGGAATTCAACAGAAGATCTATTATCGGACGTAAGAAGGCGGGATGACGGAGAGGTCCGGAACCCGGATTCCGGTCGTTCGAGCGCTCCTCGGCGCGGCGCTCGGCCTCGGCGCCGCCGTCCTCCTGTCGACGCGCCTCGGTCCGCTCCCCGGCTTCGAGCCGCGCGACGACGTCGTCGGGTTCCTCTCCCGACACGACCTCGGGAAGAGCCGGGAGGGCGCGCTCTTCTACGGCGCCCTCGCCCTCGTCCCGCTCGGCGCGTTCCTCGCGCTCCGGATCCCCGCCGAGCGACTCCGCTCGAGCTGGCGACGGCGGTCCGGCCGCCTCGCGTCCCGGGAGGAAGGCGCGACCCCGCGCGCCGACCTCGTCCTGCCGTGGCTGGCCGCCTGGATCTCGATCACCGTCGCCGCGCTCGCCGCCGGGCCGCGGGTCGCGTCGCCGATGCCGCTCGGTCCGGGCGCGGTGCGGGTCGCGTCGGTCGCCGGCGCGGCCCTCGTCGTCGCGCTCGGTCTCCGTCTGGCGACGCACGCGCTCGCGAACCCCGAGGCCTCCGCCCGGGCCGCGCGCGGCCTCTCGCTCCTCCTCCTCGTCCGGTTCGTCCCGGACCGGTTCGGTCCCGTCGCCGCCGTGTGCGCCGCGGCGGCGATCGGGTTCGCGGTCGCGCTCGTCCGCGCGCGCCCCGGCGGGGGGCTCCTGCCGGTCGGCGACCGGTGGTTCCGCGTCGTCTTCCTCCCCGCCCTGGTGGGGACGCTCGTCTTCCATCCCGACGTGAACGGCGACCTCGACGCGTACCACGCCGGGGAGTGGCTCACCCCGGCCTCCATGGTCGCGGACGGCGCCCTCCCCTACCGCGACGTCTGGCTGCAGCACGGTCTCGGACAGAACGTCCTCCGCCCGTGGCTGACGTTCGCGCTCCTCGAACGGTCGTTCGCCGCCGACGCGCTGGCGCGGAACCTCATGCACGGCGTCGCGCACGCCGCGCTGCTGCTCCTCCTCCTGGCGACGCTCCGCTCCCGGCTCCTCGCCGCGGGGCTGGCGTTGATGCTCGCGTCGCCCGGCCTGGCCGTGAGCCCCCGCCTGACCTTCTTCCTCCTCGCGCTCGCCGCGGCCGCGTGGCACGTCCGCCGCGCAAGGGCGCCGGACGGCTCCGTTCGCGCGCGTCCGAGGCTCCCCGCCGCGCTCGCCGGCGTCTCCGCCGCGTTCGCGCTGGTGCACAGCCTCGACGCCGGTCTCTTCGCGGTCGCCTCGGTCGGACCGTTCCTCCTCCTCGAGGGAGCGTCCCGTCGCGGGACGCCGTTCGTCCCGCGGTTCGCGCCGGTCGCCTGGTTCCTCGCCGGCCTCGTCGCCGGCGCCGCGCCGTTCGTCCTCGCGCTCGCCGCCGCGGGCGCCGGCCCGGCGATGCTCGCGAACACCCGCGACCAGCTCGCGCTGCAGCTCTCGGTCTGGGGGCTCCCGTTCCCGTCGCCGACGTCGCTGGTCGAGGCGGCGCGCGCGGACGGGGCGGTCGCCGCGCTCGCGTCTCCGCTCGGGCGGGCGTGGCTCGCCGCGGCGGCGGCCGTCGGCGTCGTGACGGCCGTCGTCGCCCGGACCGCCGTCGGCCGCGCCCGCCGCCTCGACCTGATGCTCCTCGTCCTCTCGCTCGGCGGCGCCGCGCTGTTCCGCACGGCGCTCGGGCGGTCGGACGACGGTCACCTCGCGTACGCCTCGGCCCTCCTCTGGCCGCTCCTCGCCCTGGTCGGGGAGGCGGCGTGGCGGACCCGGGACGCCGGGCGGCCGGCGCTCGTCCGGGCGCTCCCGCTCGCGCTGGCGTTCGGGTTCCTGGTCGGAGGGCACGCGCCGCTCTACGGCGTCGCGCGCCAGTGGCTGCGCCTCTCGGAGGTCCGCCCCACCGGTCCCGGGAACGGGTTCTCGACGGCGCCGCTCCCGTCGCTCCGGGGCGTCCTGATCCCCGACGACCAGGCCCGGGCGCTCGCCGCGATCGCCGCCTGGCTCGACGAGCGCCTTCCGCCCGGCGCGCCGTTCGTCGAGTTCTCGAACCTCGGCGCCCTCCACTTCCTGCTCGACCGACCGTGCCCGACCCGGTACGCGCAGGCGGCGTACGCGGCGACGCCGGAGCGGCAACGGGAGTGGATCGCCGACCTCGAGCGGAGCCGCCCGCGCGTCCTGATCACCTGCCCGCTCCTCGGCGACGGGACGATCGACGGCCTCCCGCTCGCCGAACGCCTCCCCCGCATCGCCGCCCATCTGGCGGCGACCTACCGGCCGCTCGAGGCGACGTCGTTCGGGGCGGTCTTCGAGCGGGTCGAACCCGCCCGCTCAGCGTCCGAGCCGCTTCTCGACCGGGTGCCCGGCGAACCGTCCGACGACCGGTAGCGCGCCGGCGAGCGGCCGGACGTAGTCGAGCCAGGCGTCGGTCACGTCGTTCCCCGCCTCGTTCAGGAACGCGGGGTCGAGGCTCTTCGTGACCCGGGCGACCGTGTCGAGCGGCGTCACGAAGCAGTCGACCGCGTACTCGGGGCCGTCGAGCCGCCGCAAGGCGATCGAACCGCTCGCGTGGTCGCCGCTCGTCGCCGCCTCCACCGCGGACTCCCCCACCCGCCGCGCCTCGTCCGCGTCGACCTCGGACGCGAACCCCGGGAACGACCGCTGGAGGTAGCCGAAGGTGTCGGCGCGGACGCGCGTCGAGGATCCGAACCGTCCGCGGACCCGCGCCGCCAGCAGGTCGCCGAGCGCGCCCGAGCCGGAGAGCTGCACGTTGCCGTGCGAGTCCCTCTCGCCGCTCTTCACGATCAGCTCTCCGTCGGCGTCGTGGATCCCCTCGGAGACGGCGACCACGCAGCGCCCGATCCGCTCGACCGTCGCGCCGACGTCGTCGAGGAAGCGGTCGACGTCGAACGCGACCTCGGGGACGTAGATCAAGTGCGGCCCGTCGTCCGGATGCCGCCGCGCGAGCGCCGTCGCCGCGGTGAGGAAGCCGGCGTGCCGCCCCATCACGACGTCGATCTTGATCCCCTGGATGCTGCGGTTGTCGAGGTCGTCCCCCATCACCGCCGACGCGACGAACTTCGCCGCCGAGCCGAACCCGGGGCAGTGGTCGGTCACCCGCAGGTCGTTGTCGATCGTCTTCGGGACGTGGAAGAGCCGGATGTCGTACCCCTTCTCCTCCGCCAGCCCCTCGACGATGTGTGCGGTCTCGGCGGAGTCGTTGCCGCCGAGGTAGAAGAAGTACCGGACGTCGTGCGCCTCGAAGACGTCGAGGATCCGCGAGCACTCCTCCTCGGTCGGCTTCTTCCGGACCGAGCCGAGGGCGGCGGCGGGCGTCGCCGCGACCGCGTCGAGCGTCGCCGCGTCCTCCCGGCCGAGGTCGACGAACTCCTCGTCGAGGATCCCCTTCACGCCGTGCCGCGCGCCGTAGACGTGCTCGATGGCGTCGACCCCGGCGGCGGCCCGCACGAGTCCGACGAGGCTCTGGTTGATGACGACCGTCGGGCCGCCCGACTGTCCGATGACGGCGTTGCCCCGGGGGGTGTCGACCATGGATCTCCTCGCGATCGTTCCAGTGCTCGATGATCGGCCCGCCGGGGGAGCCGGGCGGGGCCGCGGCGTCGCCTCGACGTCCGGCTACGCGGACGACTACGGGAAGTGGTTCGTCCCGCTCGTGGAGTTCGCGCGACCGGAGTTGCCGCTCCCGCCGGCGTCGACGAAGCCGTCGCCCCCCTTCCCCTTGTTGGCGAGCACGTAGTTCGAGTCCCCCTCCACCCGGACGGCGACCCCGGAGTTGTCGTTGAAGGTGTTCTGGTCGATGCAGTTGCGGCCGGACGACGACGTGACGAGCACGCCGTGGCCCCCGTCGGACCCGGACTTCGAGTCCTTGATCGTGTTCTTCGTCACGTGGTTCGCGTCGCCGACGAGGCGGACCGCCGACCCGCCGCTCTCGATCACCTTGTTCTCCTGGATGAGCAGCCCGCGGTGCTCCTCCTTCACGACGATGCCGTTGCCGCCGCTCTTCTTCACGTTGCAGTTGCGGATCGAACCGCCGTGCATCGTCGCGCCGCCGTCCTCGCCGAAGCGGATCCCGGTCCCCTCGTTGCCGTTGACGTCGCACTTCTTCACGTCGCAGACGCCGACGACCTCGATCCCGAAGCCGTCGTTCTTGTTCGCGTCGCTCTTGGAGAGCGAGTTCGCGAAACCGTGGACGGCGATCCCGCCCTCGCCGTTCCCCTCGGCGACGAGCTTCGCCATCCGGACCTCGTCCGCCTCGATCAGGAAGCCGATCGCCTCGTTCGACGACGCCACGACGTCGTCGAGGTAGTGGGCGCAGCCGCCGTCGATCCGGACGCCGATCCCGCCCTCGCCCCCGGTCTCGTCCATCCCGACGAAGTCCGAGTCGAGCACCACGATCTCGAACGAGTCGCTGGCGTCCAGTCCGCCGTCGTCCCCGGCGAATCCGGAGCAACGCTCGACCGACACCGCCGACGAGTCGCGGACGCGGATCGCCGCGTTCCCGTCGCCGTGCGGAGAGTCGACGCGGAGGCCGTAGAGCGTCACCCGGAACGCGTCCCGCACGAGGATGCCGCCGGTGATGATCGGCCGCTGGTTCTGGTCGCGGACGATCGTCAGCCCGGTCTGGTTCGTCCCCGAGAAGTCGATCACCAACGACTCCGCGTACGTGCCCGGCGCGATCCTCACCGTGTCCGTCGGATCGCTGTTGATCATGAGGAGGTCGATCGCGTCCTGGATGTCCTGGGACGGACCGACGGTGATGACGTCGGCGCGGGCGACGGAGAGGGTCGCGGACGCGACGACGGCGGCGAGCGCGGTGAGGGCGCGCGGCTTCATGGGGGAGACTCCGGAGAGTTCAGGGGGTTGGGGCGCGGCCGATCATAGCGATCACGACGCCGGTTCGCGCGGGTGGAACTCCGCTCCGGTCCTCGCGCGCTCCTCGAGGTCCTCTCCCGGCTCGAACCGCGGTCCGTACCGCGCCGACAGCTCGCGCAGCCGCTCGACGACCGAGGCCGCGCCGCGCCGGTCGATCTCTCGGAGGGGCCCGCCGAGGTTCGGCGGGAAGCCGGTCCCGAACACCATCGCCGCGTCGAAGTCGCGCGGGTCCTCGACGAGCCGCTCCGCGAACGCCCGCGCCGATTCGGCGAGCATCAGCAGGAACGGCCGGTCCCGCACCTCGGCCGGCTCGACCCGGACCGTCCCCCGTCCCCGTCGTCGTCGCGCCTCCTCGAGGCGGGCGTCGAGGGACGGCGAGGGGATCCGCCGGCGCCCCTTCTTCACGAACAGGCCCCGCCCCGACTTCTCCCCCAGCTCCCCCTCCTCGACCAGCACGTCGCCGATCCGCGGGTCGCCCGAGCGCCCCTCGAACAGCGGCGCGAGGCTCTCCGCGACGTGCCCGGCGACGTCGAGCCCGACCGTGTCGAGGACCCGCAGCGGCCCCATCGGGAAGCCGAGGTCCCGCAGGGCGTCGTCGACCTCCTGGGGCGCCACCCCGT
>JBICIB010000334.1:0-5164 GCA_043101415.1 Planctomycetota bacterium JB042
ACCTGAACGGCGTCTACGTCCCGGCCGGCAAGGTCGTCGCCGTTCCGTTGCCGCTCGCGACGCTCGGCGAGGGCGTCTACACCGTCGAGACCTCGTGGAACGACCCCGCCGCCGGGCCGATCGTCCGGCGGGCCGGGGTCCGTCCGCCGCTGCCGAGCGGCGCCGCGGACCTCGCCCTCCCGGAGGGGAAGGTCGTCCCGTCCGGCGGGTCGCTCCCGGTCCGGTTCCTCGCGCTCGGGCCCGCCGCGTCGCCGCTCTACCTCCTCCTCGCGTCGATCCAGCCGGGCTCGCAGCCCGTGCCGGGGGGGCTCGACCTCCCGCTCGCCGCCGACGCGGTCTTTCTCGCGTCCGCGAACTCCGGCCTGTTCGGGCTGCTGACGAATCACACCGGGACCATGGGAAGCGGGCCGCCGCCGTGCTCCGAGTGCATCGCGCACGCGCACGCGGCCGCCGGCCTCTCCGTGGTCCACCCGAACCTGCCGGCGGCGAGCGGCGTGACGATGCGCCTGGCCGGGGTGGCGTTCGAGCCGACGAGCGACACGTGGCTGGTGACGCAGGGGGAGGAGGTCACGTTCGAGTAGTTCGCCCCCCTCCCGAGCGAGGCGCCAACGGGTCGGACCACTCGGAGCGCCGCACCCACGCCGTCCGACCGGGCCCCGTGGACTACACTCCGGGAGTGACCGATCCCCCGTCCGACCTGCTGCCGGCCGTCTACGACGAGCTCCGGCGGATCGCCGCGCTCCACCTGGCGCGAGAGCGGGTGGACCACACGCTGCAGCCGACGGCGGTGGTCCACGAGGCGTGGCTGCGTCTCTCCGAGCTCGACCGGATGCGGTTCGAGGACGAGTCGCACTTCCTGGTCGCCGCGGCGGGTGCGATCCGTCGGGTCCTCGTCGACCACGCGCGGGCGAAGCGCGCGGAGAAGCGGGGCGGCGCGGCGGAGCGGATCACGCTCTCCGGCGTGTCCGAGGCGGGCGGAGGCGGCGCGATCGACCTGCTGGCGCTCGACGAGGCCCTCGCCCTCCTGGCGGAGAAGGACGCGCGCAAGGCTCGCGTGGTGGAGCTGCGGTACTTCGGGGGGCTGACGATCGACGAGACGGCGGAGACGCTCGGCGTCGGGAGCACGACGGTCGAGGACGACTGGGCGTTCGCGCGGGCGTGGCTGCGGCGGACGCTCGGCGGCGGGGCGACGCCGTGACGTCCGCCGACGGCGCCGAGGTCGAGGCGGTCTTCCAGCGGGCGCGGCGCCTCGAGGGGGACGAGCGGGCGCGGTTCCTCGACGACGCGTGCGCGGGTCGCGACGACCTCCGCCGCGTCGTCCTCGAGCTGCTCGCCGCCCACGACGCCCCGGACGACCCGTTCGAACGGAAGGCGCTCGGCGACGCGTTCTCGCTCGCCGCCGAGGTCGGCGACCCCGGAACCGTCGGGCGCTACCGGCTGCTCCGGCGGCTCGGCGAGGGCGGAATGGGCGTGGTCCACCTCGCCGAGCAGGACCGGCCGCGCCGCGTGGTCGCCCTGAAGCTGATCCGCCCGGGGTTCGCGTCGGAGCGCTCCCTCAAGCGATTCGAGCTCGAGGCCGAGGCGCTCGCCAAGCTCGGCCACGAGGGGATCGCGCGGGTCTTCGACGCGGGGGTCGCGGACGGCGTGCCGTTCCTCGCCATGGAGCGCGTCGAGGGGCGCACCCTGCTCCGGTACGCCGAGGAGGAACGGATCGACCTCCGGGCGCGGCTTCTGCTGTTCGGTCGGATCTGCGACGCCGTCGAGCACGCCCACCGGCGGGGCGTCGTCCACCGGGACCTGAAGCCGTCGAACATCCTCGTCGAGGCCGGCGGCAACCCGAGGATCCTCGACTTCGGCGTGGCCCGGTTCCTCGACGACGACGACGCGCGCGCGACGACGATGCGGACCGGGGCCGGCGAGCTGATCGGGACGATCCAGTACATGTCCCCCGAGCAGGCGAACGGCGACCCGGAGCCGATCGACGGCCGCGCCGACGTCTACGCGCTCGGAGTCGTGCTGTTCGAGCTGCTGACCGGCCGCCTCCCGTACGACCTGCGCGGGCTCGCGATCCCCGACGCGGCGCGGGTGGTCCGGGAGAACGACCCGACCGTCCCGTCGACGGTCGACCCGACGCTCCGCGGGGATCTCGACACGATCGTCGGGAAGGCGCTCGAGAAGGAGAAGGAGCGCCGCTACCCGTCGGCCGCCGCGCTCGCCGCCGACGTCCGGAGCTTCCTGGCGGACCGTCCGATCGCCGCGCACCCGCCGTCGGCCGCGTACCAGCTCCGGAAGCTCGCGCGACGGCACCGCGCGCTCGTCGCCTCGGGGCTCGCGGTGTTCGCGGCGCTCACGGCCGGGCTCCTGGCGACGGCCTGGCAGTGGCGCGAGGCGGTCGACGCGCGCGAGCAGGCGGAGCGGCGCTTCGAGGACGTCCGCGGGCTGGCGCGGGCGTTCATCTTCGACATCGCGGAGCGGATCGACGCGCTCCCCGGCGCGTTGGAGGCGCGGCGGGCGCTGATCGCGACCGGCCTCGAGTACCTCGACCGGCTGGCCCGCGAGGAGGATCCGGACGAGGGGCTCCTCCTCGAGCTCGTCGTGGGCTACACCCGGATCGGCGACCTGCAGGGCGCGGCCGGCGAGCCGAACCTGCGCGACCTCGTCGGCGCGCGGCGGAGCTACGAGACCGCCCTCGCGCTCGCCGACCGGCTCGCCCGGCGCTTCCCCGAGGACTCGCGGCGCCAGTCCGACCGGATCCGTCTCGTCCTCTCCCTGGCGGACGTCTCGAGGGAGCTCGGCCGTCCGGAGGAGGGGCTCGCGCGCTGCCTCGAGGCGCGGCGGGACGCGGAGCGGCTCGTGACCGACCATACCGGCGATCTGATGATCGTGCGGACGCTCGGAAACGTCGAGTCGAGGATCGGTTCGATGCTGCTCGAGATCGGTCGCCCGGCCGAGGCGCTCCCACACTTCGAGGCGGCGCTCGCGAGCAGCACGCGGCGGCTGGCGGCGGCGCCGGACGACGCCGGGGTCCGGCGCGACGTCGCGACCGACACCTTCAAGCGGATGATCGTCGAGGACGCGCTCGGCCGGACGGACGAGGCGCTCGCGTCGGCGCGGGAGTACGTGCGGCTCTGCCGCGCGGCACGCGACGCGCGCGACGGGCCGGTCGAGAGGCGCGACCTCGGCATCGGCCTCACGCGCCTCGGCGACATGTTCGTCGCGCTCGACCGGCCCGACGACGCCGTCGGACCCCTGACGGAGGCGGTCGCGTGGGCGGAGGTCCGCATCGCCGACGAACCGAGCGACGCGCAGGCGAGGCTCGAGCTGAACACCGCGCGGAACCGCCTCGGCGAGCTCGCGCTCGCGCGGGGCGACCTCGACGCCGCGGCCGAGGCGTTCGACGAGTGCCTCGCGATCACCACCGCGCTGTGCGCCGACAGCGAGGTCCCCGGTATCCGCCGGCGCCACGGGGTCTCGCTCTACAAGCTCGGCGAGCTGGCCCGCGCGCGCGCCGCCCGGAGCGTCGACGACGCGTCGCGCGCGTCGCACCTCGCCGAGGCGCGACGGCGGTTCGAGGGGTGCCTCGCCGTGTTCGAACGGATGGCGGCCGAGGGGATGCTGGCGGCGACGGACGCCGAGGTGCCGGCGGAGGTCCGCCGGGAGATCGAGGCGCTCGGCCGCGGCGAGACGGACTGAGGGGAAGAAAACCGGGAATCCTCCGGGGAGCGGGGAGGCCGATCTCGCCTCCGCGCACGGTTCGCCCGCCCGATCACCGGAGGATTCCCACCCATGACGACCGCATCCCCTTCCCGCCCGGGTCCGTTCGCCGCCCTCCTCGGGCTCGCCGCGCTCCTCTCGCCGTGGTTCGGCCCGACGGCCCCGAGCGCCCGCGCCGGCGAGCCGCCGATCCAGAGCGAGGAGCAGGTCGTCTGGCCCGCCGACCTCGCCGGGGGCGCATTCTTCGGCCAGTCCGTCGCGATCTCCGGCGAGACGATGGTCGCGGGGCGGAACACCGGCAGCGGCGCCGTCGACGTGTACGACCGGATCGGCGGGGTCTGGACCCACGCGGTGAAGCTCGTGCCGGCGGACGGCGCGTTCGGGGACTCGTTCGGCGACGCGGTGGGGATCGACGGCGACACGGTCGTGGTCGGCGCGACGTACGACGACGACAAGGGGCAGGACTCCGGCTCGCTCTACGTCTACGAGCGCGTCGCCGGCGCGTTCACGCAGGGGACGAAGCTGACCGCGGGGGACGGCGCGCCGTTCGAGCGGTTCGGGGACGCGGTCGCCGTCACCGGCGGAGTGATCGTCGGCGGCACGCCGAACCACACGCACGGCGGCGTCAAGTCCGGGGCCGCCTACGTCTGGGAGAAGGTCGGCGTGAACTGGACCCCGATCGGCGAGATCCGGAACACGGGCGCCGCGGCGAGCGACCGGTTCGGGTGGTCGGTCGACACCGACGGCGCGCGCATCCTGGTCGGGGCGACGCTGGTCGACGGCAACAGCCCGAACTCGGGGGCGGCGTTCGTCTTCGAGAAGGTCGGCGGCCTGTGGACGCAGACCGCTCAGCTCGTGGCGGCCGACGGGATGTCGGGCGACGACTTCGGGTACTCCGTCGCGATCGACGGCGACGTCGCGATCGTCGGCGCGCAGAGCAACGACGAGGCCGGCTCGACCGCCGGCGCGGCGTACGTCTTCGAGCGCGTGGCCGGGACCTGGGTGCAGACGGCGAAGCTGATCGGCTCGGACATCGATCAGGGGGATCGGTACGGCTGGTCGGTCGCCGCCGACGGCGGGACGCTCGTCGTCGGGTCGACGCAGAAGAACATCGGGAAGGGCGGGGCGTACGTCTACCGCGACCCGGGGGGCGGGTGGACGCAGACGGCGCGGTACTTCGGCCTCGGCGCGCACGCCGGCTCGAACGACAACTTCGGCTTCGCGGTGGCGATCGACGGGCCGCACGTCCTGGTCGGAGCGACGTTCGCCGATCCGATCAGCTCCAACAACGGCGCGGTGTACGCCTTCGACACGCGCGTGCTCCCGTTCGGCGGGGGGTGCGGCGCGTCTGCGCCGAGGCTGTTCCCGCACGGAGACCCGATCGGGGGAGGGACGGTCTCGCTCACGCTGGAGGGCGGGCCGCCGTCCGCGTCGGGCCTGATGTTGCTCG
>JBICIB010000335.1:0-3288 GCA_043101415.1 Planctomycetota bacterium JB042
CCGCTGTGCAGCAGATAACGCAGGCCGTCGAGCAGAGCAGGGCGCTCCGGAGTCAGCTCGCCCGCCAGTTGTGAGATATGCTGGTGAACCGGCGCTGTGCCGCCAGCTTGCAAACACCGCCCGAGCCAGAAGGTTACAGGTGATGCTGGCAGGCACTCTGGAAAGCCGAAGAGAAGCCCGCCGGGGGCGACCCAACCGGCGAGCCGATCGAGGAGCGCCCGGTCGAGGAACGAGATGCACACGACGAGGTCCCACGTCGCGCCGTCCCGGACCGCCGGGGCGTCGAGGTCCATCTGGATCGGGACCAGCGCACCGCCGTCGACCCTTCGGCGGGCGCGTCGCAGCGCCTCGCCGCTGACGTCGACCGCCGCGACGCGGAAGCCGCGCCGGACGAGGAGCTCCGCGTTCGCGCCGGCGCCGCAGGCGACGTCGAGCGCGCGCCCGGACCGGGGGAGCCGCGGGAGGAGCGACGCGAGCGTCCGGTTCGGCGCCGCCGTCCCGGACGTTCGGTGTCGCAGGTCCCAGCGTCTTCGGTCTTCCCGGCTCATCCCCGGCGGAATCCCGATCGGCTCACCCGGTCGCGGCCGCGCGCCCTTCGTCGTCCCACCACTTGCGCCACTTCTCGACGTCGTCGCCGTACGACTCGCCGGAGAGCTGCTCGAGCGACTCGATGAGGCGTTGCGCGACGAGCGCCCGCCGCTGGTCGAGGCCGCTGACCGGGCGGTGCTTCCCCGACGGCTTCGTCGCCTCGAGCGTCTCGAGGCGGACCAGGAGGAACTCGATGTTGCGCGGGTTGCCGAGCAGGCCGAGGGACCGCGCCGCGTTCGCCTGCACGAGCATGTACTGGTCGTTCAGGAGCTGGGCGAGCCGTCCCGCGGCGTTCGGATGGGCGATGTTCCCGACCGCGGTGACCGCGTGGTTCCGGACCTTCGGGCTGCCGTCGTGGAGGGCGTTCATCAGCGCGGAGATCGCCGTCTCGCCGGTCTCCGCGGTGAGCACGGTCGACAGGGCGAGGACCGCCATCGCCCGGACCTCGGCGTCGGGCGAGTCGACCAGCACGAGGATCGGCTCGAGCGGCGTCTTCGGGTCGCCGAGCTTCCAGAGGCCGAGCAGCGCGTTCTGCACGACGTACGACTCCGGCGCGTCGAGCTGCCCCACGAGGAGCGGGATCGCGCGCTCGTACACCTGCGGCCAGCGCTCGAGGAACCGCCGGCGTTCGTCCTCGTCCTTCGGCTCCTTCAGGCGGGAGAACCCGATCGCGGCGGCGGCGATCGCGCGCTGCGGAGCGTCCCCGTCGCGCAGGAAGCCGAGGATGACGTCGAAGTTGAGGTAGACCGTCCTCTGCAGGATCTCCTCGAGGTTCTCGACGAGACGCCGGTCCTCGGCGCCGATCTGCTCGATGCGGGCGCGATGCCAGTTCTCGAGGTTCTGGTCGAGCTTGATCAGGAGGTCGCTCCTCCCTCGCTCGTCGAGCGGCCGGTGGTCGGAGAGCTCGAGCTGGCGTTGGTACTCGATCTCGTCCGGCGTGAGCGGGCGCCCCTCCAGCGGGGTCGACGCATTCGACGCGCAGCCGCAGAACGCGCCGAGCGCCAACAGTGCGACGGGGGCGAAAGTGGAACGGTGCGGTCGTCGGGACACGGGGGCACTCCATCTGCCGGGGCGCCCGGCTTGGACGGCGCGGACGCGTCCGGGCTTCCCCCGGATTCGGGGCTCCGAACCGGACGGGCCGGCTACCATGCCCCGATCTCGAGGCGAGCCATTCGACCCGAGCCGAGCGGGGAATTCCAATGGAGACCGTGACCGCCGACGCCCTCGGACCGCCGGCGCGCGTGCACCGCCTGGACGACGAGGCGAGCGGGCTCGTCGCGTTCTTCGTGCTCGACGACCTGTCGCTCGGTCCGGCGTTCGGCGGGATCCGGATGCGCGGCTATCGCGACGACCGGGAGGCGCGCGAGGACGCGGCCGGGCTCGCCCGCCAGATGACGTTGAAGTGCTCGTTCGCCGAGCTCGACGCCGGCGGGGGGAAGGCGGTCGTCCGCGCCGACCGGCTGGTCGATCGCGCCCGGGCCTGCCGGGTGCTCGGGGACTTCGTCGAGAGCCTCGGCGGGGAGTTCCGTACCGCCGGCGACTTCGGGACCACCCGGACCGACCTGGAACGGATCGCCGAGCGGACGCGCTACGTCGTCGACCCGGCGGACCTCGAGCTGTTCGGCGAGGCCTCGGCCGTCGGCCTCGAGGCGGCCGTCACGCGCTGCGCGGCCCGGCTCGGCTTCGACGGGCTCGACGGCGTGCGGGTCCTCGTCCAGGGCGTCGGCGACATCGGCGGACCGCTCGCCCGGCGTCTCGCCCGGTCGGGCGCGCGCGTCACGGTCGCCGACCCCGATCCGGTGGCGATCGACCGGCTGCGGGCGACGGCCGCCGTCGACGTCGTCCCTCCCGACCGGGCGCTGTCGACGGAGACCGACGTCCTGGCGCCGTGCGCGGTCGGCGGCGTCCTCGACCTCGAGACGGCGCGGCGACTTCCGGCCCGCGCCGTCGTGCCGGGCGCGAACCGCGTGCTCGCGTCCGAGCGCGCGGGGGACCTCCTCTGGGAACGGGGCGTGCTCGTCGCGCCCGACTTCGTGGTGAACGCCGGGGCGGTGATCCGGGGCGCGCTCGACGTGCTGCGCGGCGCGCCGGCCCGGGAGGACGAGCTCGCGGCGATCGGCGAGCGGCTCGACGCGGTCTTCGACGACGCGGATCGCTGGAACCTCCCGCCCGAGCGGGTCGCGATCGATCGCGCGGTGGCTCGGGTCCTCAGCTCGCGCTGAGCCCCTCGATCCGTTCACGCCACGGGCTCGGGATGCGCGTCGGTCGTCCCGCTTCGTTCAGGCAGGCGAGGACCGTGAACCCCTCGCACAGGAGCGGGCCGTCCCCCCCGTCGGGAGGCGGCGGGCCGAGGACGCGGTAGTCGAAGCGGAGGCGGACCGCCGACGCGTCGGTGAGGCGGGTCTCGATCGTCAGCACCTCGTCGTACCGCGCCGAGCGGACGTACCGGGCCGAGATCTCGACCACGGCGAGCCGGAACCCCTCCTTCTCCATGTCGGCGTACGTGACGCCGCTGCGCCGCATGCACTCGGTCCGGCCGATCTCGAAGTACGAGACGTAGTTCGCGTGGTAGACGATCCCCATCTGGTCCGTCTCGCCGTAGCGGACCCGGGTCGTCGTGCGGAAGGGGGCGGTGGGGAGATCGGTCATGGCGGAGAACGTACACCGGACGGCGCTCCGAAGGAAAAAGCTGGCCTCGCC